>NZ_CBRA020000230.1:0-6237 GCF_000469945.2 Paenibacillus sp. P22
GCTGATTCCGAGCCTGGATTACACCACCTGCGGCWCTCYGATCGGACCTACCGGCGAATCGTCCTCGCTGCCAGCATCATGGCCGTCTTCGCCGGAATCATCGCCTGCAGCCGCCTCGGGCTCGTCCTCCGGCGCCGGCGTCTGGTCGCCCGCCGCGCTCGCCTTGCCGGCCAGATTCTCGCCGCCGCTTTGCATGACGGGCAGGCCGGCCGCCAGCAGGCTGCGAGGGCTGCCCGGATTCACGTCGGTCAGCATGCGGAGCACGAAGCTGCTCACTTGCCGCGTCGATACGCTCTCGCCATGCCCGCTGCTCTGGAACGCAGGCATCTCCATTCCAAGCATGTCCGCCAGAAAGGCGCTTGAAACCATGGATGCCAATCCTTTCATGGAGGAAGCCGGCGATGAAGGGTCCTGATGGCGGACAATCGTAGCGGCACCTGCCAGCACGAAGATGATCATGGAGCAGAGCGACAGCAGCACGAAGGTGCGTCCCGCAGCGAGAAACTCGCGGATGCGGAGACTGCTTTTTCCCAGATTGACGGCCATGATTCGTTTCATATCGGTTCTCCTCCCGAAAGCGGTTCTGCAGTTCTGAAAGCGAAAAACAGGATCCTGGTCTCTCAACTGTTTCTACTCTATGAGGAAAATGGAGATGATAGAACCGCATTCGAGAGAGGAGCCGGCGGCAGCGGGAAAAGCGCGCAAAAAAACAGCCCGCTCCTTGGCAGGAGCAGGCTGTCACTCTTTATTCGGAAAACTCTATCCGGGCCGTTATTGGCCCATCATGCCTCCGTCGACCGTGTACAGGGATGCGGTGACGAACGACGCTTCATCGGACAAGAGGAAGTTCATCACGGCCGCGACCTCTTGCGGCTCGCCGTAGCGGCCCAGCGGCGTGCTGTCCTCGTTGGCTTTTTTGAAGCCTTCGGGAGCTCCCGATTTGGTCTCGATCTGGCGCATCATGTTCGTATTGATCGTGCCCGGCAGCACCGCATTGACGCGGACGCCGTAGCCGGCCGCTTCGTTCGCCGCGACGCGGGTGAGTCCGATGACGGCGTGTTTGGACATAATATAGGGAGACATGCCCGGAGCGCCCATGAGGCCTGCCAGCGACGATGTATTCAGCACCGCGCCGGACTTCTGCTTTTTCATGACCGGAAGCACATGCTGCAGGCCGAGGAACACTCCGCGCACGTTGACGCTGTAGACGAGATCAAGCGTGGCGACGCTCTGGTCCTCGATGCTGCCCACGGCTCCTTCAATGCCGGCGTTGTTGGCGAAATAATCGATCGTGCCGAACTTCTCCACCGCCCGTTCGACGTAGTTCCGGACATCCTCTTCCTTCGAGACATCCGCCGCTACGGCGATCGTCTTGGCGCTGTCGAGGCCGAGCTCGGCGATGACGGCCTGCAAGGCCTCCTCCTTGAGATCGACGAGGACAAGATTGAGGTTCCGCTGAGCCAGACGCCGCGTCAGCTCTTTGCCGATTCCTCCCGCGGCTCCCGTGATGACGGCTGTTTTCGTTTGTTCGGACATATAGGATCGCTTCCTTATCGATAGATTTTTGGGGCAGGTCCGGCTGGGCGGACCCGCTTGAACCGATATCGGTTAACCGCTTACAGATCAAGCATACGCCTGGTGATAAAATGCCGCAATAAGCAGGCTCCGCCCGCTTTGTCGCCTAGTGGACAGCCGCAATCCAGCTGTCGCCCAATTCGGCAATCTTGCACATTCGGCCCGGGAATGTCGCATATCCGAGCGCATTTCCCTTGAGCGCCGCCCCGCATCTATACTGGACGGACAGACATTCGACAGAGAGGAGTCTCGCCGCGCATGGACAAACAGCTTGACCGCAGAGCCAAACGAACCCGCGAAGCCCTTCAGTCCGCCCTGATCCGGATCATCCGGAGAAAAGGCTACGAGGCGGCGACCATTCTCGAGATCGCCGAGGAAGCCGATTACAACCGCGGCACCTTCTACAACCACTACGCCGGCAAGGAAGAGCTGCTGGAGGAAATCCGGCTGGACTTCCTCCAGCAGTTCGCCGATCTTATTCTCGGGCCCTATCCGGGGATGAGCGGAGTCGGCGCCGCAGACATCTATCCTTCCAGCCTGCTTCTGTTCCAGCATGTCGAGCAGAACAAGGAAACCTTCCTGGCGCTGCTGGCGGTCGACAGAGGGCTCGGGGAAGACATGAACCGCGTCCTTAAGGACGCCATGAAACGGGACCTGGAGCTGAGCGTGGAGGAGCAGGATCCCGAGGTGGATCGGGAATTCATGTACAGCTACCTCGCCTCCGCGACGATCGGCGTCGTCATGTACTGGGCCGGTACCGGCTTCAAGTTCTCCTCCGACTATATGGCCAGGCAGCTGCTGCTGCAGATCAACAATCGCCTCGACTACATCGAATTCAAGCGGACGCAATGAAAAAACCGGGACAGCTTCCCTAAGAAAGCGTCCCGGTCGGAATCCCGCGGATCGATCAATGCGTATAAGCGGCCACGTTGGAGCTGTCCACCGCGTCATGCAGCGCCGCATTGAGTCCGCTGGCGATGACATTGGCGATATCCTCGATGAACTGGTCGATTTCCTTCGGCGTCACGAGCAGGTCATGCTTGAGCGGCGAAAGCACTTCCTTGACGAGCATGAGCCGCTCCGTCTCCCCGAGCTGATCCAGCATTCCCATCAACTGCCCGGTATCGCCCGCCTGCTGCTTGAAATGTTCCTTCATCATGTCGAACGCGCTGTTTACGACTGTCGAGGCGTAAACGACCGTCGGAACCCCGATGGCGATGACGGGAACACCGAGTATTTCTTTCGTGAGTCCCTTGCGCTTGTTGCCGATGCCGGATCCGGGATGGATGCCCGTATCCGCGATTTGGATCGTCGTATTCACGCGGTCCAGCGACCGGGAAGCGAGCGCATCGATGGCAATGATGAGGCCCGGCTTCGTTTTCTCCGCGATGCTCTGGATGATCTCGCTGGATTCGATGCCGGTAATGCCGAGCACGCCGGGGGGCGACGGCGCTTACGCAGCGGTAGCCCGGAGCGACCTGATCCGGCATCAGCTCGAAAAATTGACGCGTCACCATCGTATTCTCTACGACGAGCGGGCCGAGGGCGTCGGGAGTGACGTTCCAGTTGCCGAGCCCGACGATGAGCACGTTCGCGTCCTTGGCGACGCCGAGCTCCTGCAGGAAGCGCTCGAACTCCTGGGCGAACGAGGTCGCGACGCGATCTCCAAGCTCCGAATCATGCGTCCGCAGCTCGGGCACTTCGAAGGTGACATATTTGCCCATGACTTTGCCGATGGCCCGCGAGCCCGCCTCGTTCTCGACCGTCAGCCTTGTGATCGTGATGCCCTCGTCTTCCGTCGTCTCGGAGTGGACGCCGGGAATCGGCCCTCCGCTCGACTCCTCGGCCATTTGCTTCGCTTCCAGCGCCAGGTCGGTGTGAACCGCATAACGTCCCAAATCCAAATCATGATTCATGCGCCAACGCTCCTCTGCACGATTTGCCATTAGCTTGCTGATCCCGGATTCGTTTTATGCGGCCAGCATGTTTTATCCAGTCGTTCGTATTGCAATTTGGCAATGTGCATGATAAGATATTTTAAGTTGTGTTGCAGTATGGGGTCTTATCCCCTTTTGTAGGAGGTGAACCACAAGTGCCAAACATCAAATCCGCCATCAAACGCGTGAAAACGAGCGAGAAACGCCGCGCTCTGAACGCTTCCCAAAAATCCGCGCTTCGCACGGCTGTCAAAGCAGCTGACGCAGCGACTACCGGTACCGATGCGGAAGCAGCCAAGGCTGCTCTGATCGTCGCAACGAAAAAGCTGGACAAAGCCGTTACTAAAGGCCTGATCCATAAAAACGCTGCTGCCCGTAAAAAATCCCGCCTGGCCAAAAAGCTCAACGCCATTTCGGCGCAAGCTTAAGGACAAGCTGACAGCCCGTCTCCTTTTGGAGAAGGGCTGTTTTTCGTTTGCCCGGACGGGCTCCTCGGTTCCACCATCAGGATCGCGCGAAATGAAAAAAGAATTGCTGCGATCAGCAATTCTTTTTCTATCGACGCGGCTCTTCATGCCCGCCCGCTTTTCAATCCGGTTCCCATGGAGAGAAAGAACAGCTGCAATCCGAGCTCTTTGTTGATGCGCCCCGTCTTCATCGCGTAATCAAGCTCGGCGAGCGCCGATAGATGCTCGCCGAGCACGGCCGTCTCGAACTTGCGCGCCTTCTCCGCGGCCAGCTTGACCGCGTAGGGATGAAGGCCCAGCTGGCCGGCCATCTGCTGCGGCGAATAGCGATGCCGCTCCAGCTCCTTGATCTGCAGCATGATGCGCAGCTGCCTGGCGACGAGAGCGGCGATGCGGATCGGCTCCTCCCGCCGCAGCAGCAGCTCCCGATAGATCGTCAGCGTCCGGTCCATGTTCAGCTCCGCCATCGCATCGATCAGGGCGAACACATCCTCCTCGACCGTCGAGGCTGTCAATCGGGCGACGTCTTCGACGGAGATGCTTCCTTCCTCCCCTGCGAACAGGCAGAGCTTGTCCACCTCCTGCGACAGCGCCTGCATGCCGGTGCCGGCTCTCGAGACGAGCAGCGATGCCGCCTCCTCGCCTATGCTGCGGTTCTGATCCTTCGCCCTGCGGATGATCCAGGCCGCCAGCTCGCTCTCGGTAAGCTCCGGGAAGGCGACGAGCAGGTTGCGCTCCTTGAGCAGCTTGACGGCCTTGCGGCGCTCATCCAGCTTGTCTGCCTGGACCAGGAAGACGATGATGCTCGTATCGCTCGGATGCTCCATGTACGAGAGGAAGCGCTCCGCCTTATGCTCCACCTTCCCTTCCTTTGCCGCCGCGCACAGAAAGCTCGAATCCCTCGCCAGAATAATCTTCTTCGGCACAAAAAAAAGGAAGCGTCTCGGCTTCGCCGATGATTTCCTCCAGCGAGGTCTCGGACATGTCGTACCGGACGATGCCAAGCTCCCTCTCGTCCGGCGCCAGCAGCTTTTCCGTCAGCATCGTCGCGAATTGGCTCATCCGGTAACGGTCTTTCCCGAAGACGGCATATACGGGAGCAATCCTGCCGGCCCGAATATCCTTCACGGCGTCTTTGGCTTCCATGCCAGTCCCTCCTCCATGCTCATGTCGTCCCATCATAGGACACAACCTCCTGCTTAGGCAAGGGCAGCGCCCCTATTTGGCGCAGAGCCTTCCGGCTGGAGCAATGGCCATGCGTCCAAATACGGCTGTTGCTGCCGAAGAAATGGAATAATGCCTCCTCCTCCGGCACCGCAACCAAACAAAGGAAGGCTTCGCCGTCTCCGACGAAGCCTTCCTCTGCTTGCCTCTGTTTGCCGTACATCTATATAAACATCGCCGCCAGAAGCCCATGGTGCCTCTGCGGGATGGTCATACGATGCCAGGGAACGAGCATTCCGTCCCGCCTGCATGCCGCCTGCTATACCATACGCGCATGCCCCGCGGTTCGTGCTTGTACGCCGATCAGGATTTTTGCTCCTCCACGGTGCCCTCGGCGGCTACGATCTTGAATTTCTTGACGGCTCCGGAGCTGTCCTTGACCTCGACCGCAAGGGTCGTGCTGTCCGAGCTCCAGGATGGAGAGCCCTGAAGCTCGCCGTCCATCTTGAGCTCCGCCAGCTTCTTGTCCCCGCTGTCGAATACTTCCAGCAGTGTGCCGGTGACCGTGTAGCTGTACTTGCCGTCCGGAGATGCAGTAGAAGCCGCAAGTCCTTGGCCGGCGATTCCTTGTTCCATGCCCGGCGATGGAGATGCCGGAGGGCTCGGGAATTGGGCGATTCCCATGGATGGTCCTCCCATGTTCGCAGAGCCGGAATTGTTCGGATCCGCCTTGTCGAACCCGCTCGCTCCCCCAATGCCTCCGACCCTGGCCGACGGGGGTGGGGACGTCGACGCCTTCGTGCGCGAGCCGCCTCCCGTCCCGCGGCTGCCGTCGGAGACCGCCGTCGGAGATGTGGCGGGCTCGCTTGATCCCGTCCCCTCTTCCACGGACTTCAAGGCCGCTCCACCGGTATCCGCAGCTTCCTGAACAGAATACTCCGAGGCGTTCCCCGCAGCGGCAGGCGCCTTGGATTCCAGCATGGCGGTCTGCCTGTTGGGATGAGGACCGTTCAGGCTGACGGCGAGAATGATGGCCGCCGCCGCAACGGCGGTCGCCCCTCCCCATGCAGCCGTTCTCCGGCCGAGCCAGCCCG
>NZ_CBRA020000231.1:0-11926 GCF_000469945.2 Paenibacillus sp. P22
GCAGGGAGGCGATCGCAAGGGCGATGACCTCGGCATCCGCTTCGGCCGAACGTCTCCGACCAGCTCGACGCCGGTCTGGAAAAACTCCGCATCCCGTCCCGCTTCGTTCTCGAACGCACCGCCAGCCGGGTAGACGGTGGCCGTGCCGGTCCGGCTTGCCCCGCCGCCTGCGGAACGCACGCCTTCCTTCGTCTGGACGACGGTCCGGATGGAGCCGTCCTTCTCGAAGTGGAGCTCGTCGATGCACATGCTCCGAAGATTCCCTTCTCCGGATATGGCCTGATTATGGTAGAACAAATACCATTGCCCCTTGAACTCCGCGACCGAGCCGTGGGTGGTGGAGCATCCGGTCGGCTCCAGGAAGATTCCACCGTACGTCCAGGGCCCGAGCGGATGGCGGCTCGTCGCATAGTGCATCCGGTTGTTGTCATGCAGATTGTCGGCATAGGTGAGGTAGTAGATTCCTTCCCGCTTGAACACCCAAGCGGCTTCATGAAAATCCTCCAGCCCTTCCATATCCGCCATGGCGCCCTGGATGGACATCATGTCCTCTCCCATCTCGCCGCCCTGGCACTTGCCGCCGCCGCCATAATACATATAGGAACGGCCGTCGTCGTCGGTGAACACGCAAGGATCGATCATGGCAAAGCCGCCGAGTCCCTCGATATATCCCCGGTCGACGAATCCCCGCGCCGGCTCGCTGCTCGTCGCCACCCCGATCTTCCACGTCTCGTTCCACCGGGAACCGCTTGGATGGGGGTAATAAAAATAATAGGTTCCATCCTTGCATGCGGCGTCCGGCGCCCACATGAAGCCGCCCTCCGGCCGTCCCCAGGAGACGTCCTCGGAGCGGAGAATTTCGCCCTCGTCGATCCAGTTCGCCATATCGTCCGATGAGAAGACATGGTAGCGGTCCATGAGATCGCAGCCTCGGGCCGGATCCATGTCATGGGAGGCATATACGTAGATTCTGCCGTCTCCCCATGCGTGGGCGGACGGATCCGCCGTATAGATGGAGGTGATGACGGGATTTCCCGCCGTTTTTTTTGCTGCGTCTTTGGGATGGCTCATGCCGAATCCTCCTCGATTTGCTGTTGTCCTTTCATGCCGCGGCGCATGCCATCATCTTACCGCGGTGCCGGACATGCTCGAAAGGAGGCATCCTTAAACTTTGCAGGGGTTCCTTGGCCGCTGTGCCGGGCTTCAAGCCGAAAAGCCGACTCACTCCCGCTTCTCTGTTCCCTCGGCGGCTTCATCCCCCGGTTCACCGGCAGGCAGAATAGGGTGGCGGATCGTAATCTTCGTCCCTCTGCCTTCCCCGGTGTCGATCCTGAGCTTGTAGTCGTTCCCGAAATACAGCTTCAGCCGTTCGTTGACGTTGCGCAGCCCGACGCCCGGCCGCTTGCCTTCCCCGCCGACAGCTCCGTCTTCCCCGTCGTCCAGCTGCCGCAGGACGGAGTCGGGGATGCCCCTGCCGTTGTCGGAGATCGCGATGACCATATCTCCCTCCTCGATATGCCCGGAGAGAAGCACCTTGCCTTTGTCGAAGTTGCCGCGGATGCTGTGCTGGATGGCATTCTCGACCAGCGGCTGCAGCAGCAGCCTCATGAACGGCAGGGCGAGCATCTCCTCGTCGAAGAAATAGACGACCCGCAGCGGCTGGCCGATGCGCGCCTGCTCGATCTGCACGAACGCCTTCACCTGCTCGACTTCGCGGCCGACCGTCGTCATGTCCTTGCCCTGGTTGAGGCTCAGCCTCAGCAGATTGCCGAGCGCCGACACCATCTCCCCGATGTCGCTGCGGCCGTGGTTCTCCGCCTTCCACCGGATGGACTCCAGCGTATTGTAGAGGAAATGCGGGTTGATCTGATGGCTGAGCACCTGGAACTCCAGCTCCTTCTTGTTGCGCTCGGCCCGGGTCGACTGCTCGATCAGCCCCTCGATCTTGCGCAGGATGCTGCTGAAGCCCCGGTACAGCCAGCCGATCTCATCCTGGCGCTTCTGATGCGGAATGGCGAGCTTGAAGTCGCCCTCCTCCAGCCTGCGCATGAGCCGCACGAGCTGGAAAACCGGCTGGGTGAAGGTCAAGGTGATGTAGGCGACGACGCCGACGGAGCAGACGAGGTAGGCGATGAGGAAAAAGACAAGCAGCCGGTTCAAGTCCTCGACCGGCTTGGTCAGGGCGCTCATCGGCGTCAGGCTGACGATCGTCCACGGCAGGCTCTCCATATTGACGAACGCAGCCAGATTCTCCTTGCCGTGCAGGGACAGCCGCAGCTCGCCTTCCGTATGGATGCTGCGCTGCTCTGCGAGCTTCGCCGACTCGAAGATCTGCCCGGTCGTCTCGTTGCGGGAGGAGTCGAAGAGCACCTCTCCGCCCTCGCCGATAACGAGAAACTTCTGCCCTTCCAGCTGCTTGGTCGGCGAGAAGAAGCGGCTCAGATGGCTGTCGGCCAAATCGGTGACGACCAGCCCGCGGGGGACGCGGTCATGCAGCCCGGTGAACGTCTTGACGTAGACGAGCAGCGGGCTGCCGCCCGGCCCCTCATGCAGCGACAGATGCCAGGTCGGCACCGAGCTTTCCCTCGCCCCCGCGAACCAGGCCTCTGCGCCGATGCCCGTCGATTCTCCCAGCGTTCTCATATAGGTCGGATAAGCCTGCAGCGGCAGCGGGTAGACGCGGAGCTGGAGGGCGTCGATCTGCTTTTTCTTCTGATAGACGAGATTCAGCATGTTGACCGCGAAGGCTTCCTCATCCTGCGCGCTGGCCGGCGGACGCTCCAGCAGCGTCTGCAGCGTCTTGTCGCCGATCAGGTCGTTGATCTGGTCGTTCAGCTGGCTCAGGTAAGCCTCCACGTTTTTCTGGGCCTGCTCCAGATACCCCATCGAGAACGTCTCGTTCGCCTTCTGGATGCCTTCGACCGACTTGGTGTACGCGTAGGAAGCGAAGAGGATGAACGGCACGATCGTGATGGCGAAGAAGATCAGGATCATCTTGTTGCGGAATGAGGAGCCCAGCTTAAGCGAAGCCTTAATCATCCAGAATTCCCCGCTGTCTCCGGTATTCCTTCGGCGTGATGCCCGTCTGCTTCTTGAACAGCTTGGTGAAATGCACCGGGTCCTTGTAGCCGACCTGGTAGGAAATCTGGTAGATTTTGAATTTCACGTCTCCGAGCATTTCCTTGGCCCTCGCCATCCGGATTTCCGTCAGCGCCTCAAGGAATGTCTTGCCCTTCTCCTTCTTGAACAGCTTGCTCAGCCAGACGGGCGTGACATGGACTTCCTCCGCCACCGCCTGCAGCGACAGATTGTCCCCGAACCTCGAGGCGATGATCTTCTCCGCTTCGTGGACGATCTGGCTCGTCGGCTCCGTCATCCGCCGAAAGTCGGCCGCCATCGAGAGCAGGACGGTCTCCGCATGCTCCTGCAGCGACAAGAGATTGTCGTAGAGCTCCAGCTGCTCCCACAGCGCGATGGGATCCTTCTCCCAGGTGCGGTCCGCCCAGCCCGCCGCGGAGGCGGCCCGGCAGATGCCCATCAGCCACTTGAACAGCTGCTGCTGGATATCCTTGAGGGTCGCCAGCTCCCAGCCCTTCACCATGTCGACGAAGCCGGCCATCGCTGCCGTGATGTCCTGATCGGAGCCGTAGCGGACGAGATCGAGCGCGTCCGCGGGCTCGCGGATGGACAGCGGGCCTTCGTGCCGGCTCTCCTCGTCCATCGTCTCCGTGAACAGCCGGTTGCCGCCGTAAAGCGCCTTCTGCTCCAGCCACTCGCCGCATTCGACGTACTGGGCATGCAGATGGCTCCAGTCCTTCGGAACGCTCGTCAGGGCGATGCTCGCCTTCACCTTGACGAACTGGTTGATCCGCTGCAGGCAGACGCCCGCTACGGCGAGGCTCTGCTCCGGATGCCGCCCGTCCCGGCTGCCGAGGACGGCGATCCAGCGGTCGCCGGAATCGGTGAACAGCGTGAACTCGCCCGGGTATTCCTCCTGCAGCGTCTGGCTCATCACGTTGCCGATGCCGAACAGGATCAGCTCCTTCTCGGACGGAAAGCTTCGCTGGGAAGCGACGGCCTTGAGATCGTCGGGCTCCGCCATCAGGAGCATGAGCGGCGTCTTCTCGAGCCATCCCAGCTGAAGCGCCTTAAGCCGGTGCAGCACGCGCGTCTCCCGGTAAGGATCATAGTCGCTCTCCACGATTTCCCGCAGCAGCTCCTCGCGCAGCTTCGGCATCGCCAGCCGCATCTGGTCGTTCATCAGCTCGCGGCTCTGCTTGTCCATCCGCTTGCCGACGATGAGGTCGACCGCCCTGCGCACGATCCGCTCCAGCTCCTCCCTGTTGATCGGCTTCAGGATATAGTCCATCGCCGACAGCTGCATGCCCTGCTTGACGAGCTCGAAATCGTCGTAACCGCTGATCAGAACGGCCTGCCAGTCGTAGTCCGGCACTTCCCTGAGCGCGTCCAGAAGCTCCAGTCCCGACATCCGGTTCATCTTGATGTCCGTAATGATGAGATCCGGCCTCGCTTCGGCGGCCATCGTCAGCGCCTCGTCCCCATCGTCCGCCACCAGCACGGTGCCGATGCCGAATTCCGACCAGGGAATCCTTCGGCGGAGGCCTTCGCGAATCTCGTATTCGTCATCCACGATCAATGCGCTGAGCATCCTATCATCCTCCAGACTTCGCACGCTGATTTGTTTTCGCGCCCAGATAGTCGTCGATCTGCCTCTGCACGTCGGCAATGACCTTGTCCAGGCCGTTCCTTTCCTGAAGCGCGATATAGGCTTCCACGGATGGGCCGACATCCTGGACCATGCCGTATTCGATCGCCTTCCCCTTATCCTCGTAGCTCTGATCGCGCGCGGCCAGCTTGGCGCCGATGCCCGCATCGCTGATGAACAGCCCTTCCACGGGCGACTTCACGTTCATCGGCTGCTCGGCGAAGCGCGTCTCCTCTTCCCAGAAGCCTGCCGGATACGTAGCGGTCGGGCGCATGAACGCCGGCTTCCAGAACGCCCATTGGCCGCCCCAGTCCATATAATTGCTCGTGGCGAACCCCATGTTGCCGGGATAGACCGCCGTGTCTCCCTCCAGCTCGTACGTCTTGCCCTCGATGCCGTAAATGACGAGATCATAGAGCGTCCGGTCCGTCTCCATCATGTCCAGGAAGCGGAGCACCCGGTCGGGATGCTCGGAGTTGCGGTTGATGGCGGCCACGTTCGCGATCGGAGAACGGTTGATATACCGCTTGCCGGGATACATCAGCGACATCTGCTGGCGGTACGAGCCGTCCGAGAAGCCCGGATCGGCGGCGTAGGCCCATTCGTGGGAAGTGATGGTGAACAGCATCTTCCCGTTCCTCCACTGGTCGGCGGCGCTCTCTTTGTCGATCGTCGCGTCGCGGTTGAGGATGTTGTCGTTGTACCATTTCCGGCTCATCTCCGCAGACTCCAGGTAAAACGGCTGCTCCTCGATCGCCCGCACCTTCACCTGCGGATCGCCGTAATAGAAGCCGAGGCCGTGGAAGCCGAGGTCGACCCACTCCTCCCGCATCATATAGAGAGGCAGCGGAGACGTCCGCGTGAACTTGGCGTCGGGATAGGCCGCCTTCAGCTCATGCAGGAGCACATCGACGTCCTCGACCGTCTGGACGGAGCCCGGGCTGCGGCGGATGCCGGCCTTCTCGGCGAGATCGGAGCGCCAGCCGGCGTAGAAGCGCTGGTTCATCTTGATCGTCCAGGGCAGGGCGATCACCTCGCCCTTCACCGTCGTGGCGGACAGCGTGTCCAGATCCTTGTATTTTTCGTACAGGCGGGGAGCGTACTTCGGCAGCAGCTCGTTCAGGGGCAGGTAGGAACCGCGCGCCGCCATCTGCTGATAGGAGTTGTCCGAATCGAAGTTCAGATCCCAGCGGTCGCCGGCGGCTGCCATCACGAGCAGCTTGCCCGGCATTTCCGGCCAGGGGATGAAGTTGACGTTGAACTTCACGTTCAAGCCCTTGGACTTGACGTAGTCGCTAACCGCCGTCCACACTTCGTCGGTCGCGGCTTTTTTGTCGCCGCCGAAGTAGAACTTGAGCGTGACCTCCGGCTCGGATGCCGGAAGCTGCGGTTCCCGGGCAGCGTGGCCGTCCGGGCCGCGGGCCATATAGACGGACAGGCCGGCCACGATGAGGAGAACGCAGGCAGCCGCTGCGAGTTTGCCTAGCTTGGTCGCGAACATGCGCGCGGGCCCTCCCTTCGGAATGGAATATGAAAACAGGCGCCGGACGGCGCCTTATCGAGTATGCGCTTTCATTTCAGATCGCTTCCCGTTAATGATAGCTCCGCTTCGTCGTTCCGACAATGAGGCGATTGCAAACAATCCCGTCTGATCTTGGCGGATTCTCCAGATAAAGTTCAATAGACGAATTCGATCCCTTCCGCTCTTCATCAGGCAAGCGGGCTTTCGCGCTCCAATCTGTTCGCTGCCGCCGCGCAGAAAGGACTGCTCCCTGGAGCCCCGAGGCTCTGCGGAACAGTCCTTTTCTTTTTCTTCCCTTCAGCCCGAAGAGTCCATTCCCATCCTCGCCGCTACTTCAGCGCCGCCGCCAGCTCGGTTGTCTTCTTGTTCCAGGCCTCGGTCTCCGGAATAAGGTCGTTGATGTCGCGATCGCCGAACACGATGTCGTTGACGATGTTGTTGTAATTGTACTCGTTCCAGCCGGGGACGGTCAGGCCGGGCTGGATGTAGGCGTTCTTCTGGGCGATCTTGACCGCCTCGATGTTTTTGCCCTGCCAGATCGGAGCCTGGTCGTAATAAGCCGTCAGCTCGGGATCGACGACCGAAGCGTTCGCGCCCTGGTCGATCTTCCACTTCTGGGCTTCCTTGGTGAACTGGAAGCTGAGCCAGAGGAACGCCTCCTCCTTATGCTTGGAGCCGGACAGCAGCGCGAGCGGGCCGTAGATGGAGTAGCCCGGCTGGCTCACCTTGCCTTTAGGGAACGGCAGCACATCCCAGCTGAACGCCGCCTTCTCCTTGAGCGTCGGCAGCACCCAGTCGCCGCCGATCGCGAAGCCGGTCTTGCCGTTGATGAACTCCTTGGTCACGCCGCCGCTGGCCGCGGCCGCCGCCTCGCTCTGCATCGAGCCGTCCTTCGTCACGAACTCGCGCAGCCATTTGGCGTCGTTGATGACATCCGGGGTGCTGAGCAGGCTTTGCGTCAAATCCTTGTTCATGTACTGCAGATTGTCGGCATGGCCGTCCGCGATCGCCTTCGTGCTGAGCAGCCGCATCTGGATCTCGGGCTGGGTCGTTACGCCGTATTCGCCCGCATCCGGATCGGTGATCTGCTTGGCGACGTCGCGGAAGTCGTCGTACGTCCAGTCGTTGCCCGGCATGTCGATGCCGTGCTTGGCGAGCAGGTCCTTGTTCACGAGCACCCACATCGGCACGTCGACCATCGGGACGGCGAGCTTCTGGCCCTTGAACGTCATCGTGTCGAAAAATCCTTCCGGGAACTTGGCGTTTTTGAAAATGTCGCTCTTGTCGATGTACGGCGTCAGATCCTCGATCAGGCCGTTCTGCTGGAACGTGATGAGGTCGGAGTCGATCTCCGTGACATCCGCCGGCGTGCCCGCCGCTTCCTGAGCCGCGATGATCTCCATGATCGGCTGGGAGTTGACGGGAATCTGCTGGATCGTGATCCAGGGGTATTTCCGGTGGAACAGCTCGTAGAGCTCGTTGTAGGAATCCTTCCACGAAATGAACCTCAGCGTGACGGGATCATGCTTCTCTTCCGCGCCGCCTCCGCCGCCTGCCGCGTCCGTATCGGCCGCCGTGCTCGGAGCCGGGCTTCCGGAGGCAGGAGCGTTGTTCGCGCTGTTGCCGCTGCAGCCGGCCAGAACGAATGATAAGGCGAGCACCGTGCCGAGCACGGAATGAATCGTTTTTTTGCTGGTCATCTTGGATATCCTCCCCTGATAGGAACCGTAATTGAACGGATGGCTTGAACGCCGAGCAAGGCGAGCCGAATTCGGGCGGCCCCTGGGGCCGCTGTCGAACCCGGATTTCTTGAGTTCCCCTTGAAGAAGGGAGAAATCCGCGCGTCTGCGGCGGGCGCTCGGCGTTTTTCGGAAAACCGGCTTCGCGAGCAGGCGGGCAGTCTCGGGCTTGAGCTTGCCCGCAGCTCCGGCTTCATCAGCCATGCTCGGCCGCATAGAACGGAAACAGCACGTCCGCGCCGGACGAAAGCGCATCCCTCCCTTCAAGGCGCCTGCCCCGATTCATTCCACGATTCCCGTCCGCTCGATGCCGGCGACGAACCAGCGCTGCAGCACCATGAAGAGGATCAGCGGCGGCAGGATGATGAGGAAGGCGGCAGCCATCTTGGTGCCTTCCGTCACGGGATTCGTAATGAAATGCGTGTTGCCGAGCAAGGACGGGTTGAGCACGTCCTCCAGATTGTCGAGGCGGATCGACAGCGGCGTGAAGCCGTTCGCGAGAAACATGGACGGCTCGTAGTACATGTTCCAGTACCAGATGAACGAGAACAGGAACACGACGAGGCAGGCGGACTGGGCGAGCGGCAGCATGATGCGGAAGAACAGCCGGAACGAGGACGCCCCGTCGAGCTTCGCCGCCTCCTCCAGCTGGCCGGCTGCGCGCGGAAGAACTGGCGGAAGATGAGGATGAACAGCGCCCCCTTGAGCCCCTGGCCGAACAGCGCCGGCACGAGGAACACGAACAGCGTGTTGAGCAGGCCGAGCTTGCTGAAGATGACATACAGCGGAATGATGATCACCTGCGGCGGGATGAGGAAGGTCAGGATGACGAGCGCCGTGATCAGCCCCTTGAACGGCACGGCGAGCCTCGCCAGCGCGTACCCCGTCATGGCGCAGCAGCGTCTCCGTCTGGAACAGCGTGCCGTCCATATCGAAAATGACCGCCTCGGGCCTATACAGCTTGTTGATGCCGATATCCTTCGCCATGCTCCCACCCTTTGCCTGATTGATTGCCATCATCATACGGGAAGCACCCGCAATAGGCAACCTACCATTTGGAGGCGTCGATGTCTCCCGGCTTCAGCCCTTGCCATACGTTGGGAATGCTGGCCGCATCGGGATCGTCGAACACGAGGAACGCGGTCGGCAAATACCGTTCGCCGTGCTGGGAAGACGGATTGTTGACAATCTCTCCGCCGTTGACCAGCACGGTGGACGAGCCGCCGTCGAGATTGGCCGCAATGACCGCGCCGCGATCCAGCAAAATCTTCTGCACGTCGTACAGATCAGCGCCGATGCTGTAGCCCGGCTGGCGGCCGTCGATGACGACGAACAAGATCGATCCGTCCGCCTTCTGGCCCATCGCGGTGCGGGGAGCGATGCCCCAGCCGTCGGCATGGTTTTTGACAAGCCCCTTGCCGTTCACGATGATGCGCGGCTGGAACGTGACGCCTTCCTGAATGCCCAGGTCCTCCAGCTGCTTCAGCGTGTAATGCCCGGCGATCATCTTGCCGCTCTTGTCGAGGCCGACGATCTGGGTGCTCTTGGATTTGTCGAGATCCTGGTAGAGCACCTTGCCGCGGGAAATGACGACGCCGATCGGCTGGAAGCCGTTGCCCTTCCAGTTCGGGTCCGCGAAGCCGCCGGCGTTGACTCCCGCGATCGCACCGTAGCGCTTCACCATGCTCGTGACCTTTTCCCCCTTGCCCTTGGCGGCAGGAATGCCGAGCCTGATCTTGGTCGGATCGCTGACCGTCATTACGAAGCCCTTGTAGGATTTGCCGGATATCGGCTCGACGGAGACCAGCTCCTTCGGCTTGTCGGAAGCCGTCGACGAACCGGCCGGCCGCACGATCTCATGATGATCGGCCTCCTGGCCCATCTTGTCGAAGGACTGCTGGTAAGCGGCGACGCGCTTGTCCAGCTCCTCCTGGCCGATGAGATATTTGGCCCAGATGCGATGCTGCGTCGTAATCAGCGTATCCGCCGCCAGATAACGGTATTCGTTTCCGCTGGGAGTATAGAACAGCCATGCGGCCAAACCACCGGCTGCGACGATTCCGGCCGCGCCCAACATCAGGCACAGGCGGAACAGACTTGCGAAAAATCCCCGTTTCTTGCGGCTCCGCTTCTTGCGCGCCTTTGTGCGGGGAGCTAATTGAGCCAACGTCATCCCTCTCTCCACCATCATAGTCAACGACTCAGACGAAGGGAGCAGGGCGAAAGTTTCAGGAATATATGGAAGCCGCGCCGCTGCAGCCGGGCAGGCTCCCCTCTAGCCCTCCTTGGCTTCGGCTCTATCCGTGCGGAAGGAGCCGCTTCGCTGGCGGGAGGCGTAGCTGTGCAGAACCATTCCGGCCATGACGACGCCTGTTCCGATCCAGGAGACCGGAGAAGGATAGGCGCTCCCGAGCAGCAGCGTCTCCCCGCCCGCCGCGAACAGCACCTCCAGGGATTGGGTGGCCTCGACGGAAGCCATCTTCTCCGTGCTGCCTCGGGCCAGATCGGTGGCGTGGAAAAAGAGCACCGTAGCCGCCACTCCGGCAAACACGGCGATGAGCAGCGTCTGCAGCAGCTGGCCGCCGGACGGCGGTCCTTCCATCGTCCAGCCGAGAACGGCCAGCAGCAGCCAAAAAGGCAGGCTGGCAATCGTCATTCCCAGCACGCGCTGGTAGGCGTCCAGCCGGCCTCCGCACAGCTCCATCATCTTGCGGTTGCCGAGCGGATAGGCAAAGGAGGCCGCGGCGACGGCCAAGACCCCCAGCCATGCTTCTCCGCCGTGCAGCGGGCTCGCATATCCGATCTGCATCAGCGCTACACCCGCAAGGATGATCAGCGACAATGCCAATCCTCTCAGCGGAAGCTTCTGGCGCCTTCTGCGGGCTCCTTCCGCAGTCATGACCGTCTCATAGAAGAAAGGAACCAGCAGCGATCCCGATACGATCGTGATCTGCCACACCCCGGCCGTCAGCCAGCCGGGACTGTAGGCGGCCGCAAAGCAGATCGGGGCGTAGAACAGCCCGAAGCCGACAAAGCTCCACAGCAGCCAGCTGCCTGGCCTGAGCCTCATCTCCCGGAACAGGGGACGCAGCCTGCCTCTCGCGCCAACGAGAAGCAGAAGCAGCGGAACCATGAAGAAATATCGGAGCGATGCGCTCCAGAGCCAGCTGCCCCCCGCAAGCTCCATCCCGCGGTTGAGCACGAACGTGACCGCGAACAATAATGCCGATGCGGCGCCGAGCGCGATAGGACGCATGAAGGCCCTCCTCCCTTTCTGCAGAGCTCAATGCCTTACTGCTATTAAACCGCTTTTGGGCCGAGTAGGCCAGTGCCCGTTTCGCCCGTTCCGGCATAGGCTGTAACATCCTTAATCCATCGGAGGCATGCCTCATGTCATTTGTACCTGCAGGTCCCGACTACCCGTATCCGTACCCCTACCCTTATCCGTACCCTTATCCGCTCTATCCGGACGTTGTTCCTCTCCCTATTCCGTTCCCGATCGGCGGGTTCGGTCCCGGCTTCGGGCCTGGGTTCGGCCCTGGATTCGGACCGGGCTTCCACGGCCCCGGCTTCGGTCCCGGATTCCATGGCCCCGGCTTCCACGGCGGCGGTTTCCATGGCGGCGGCTTCCATGGGGGCGGCTTCCATGGGGGCGGCTTCCATGGGGGCGGACACCGTCCCCCTTCCATTTTCGACCGCTGATTTCTCTTGCCGTCCCAACAAAAAACGCCGGGGGCTTCCCCGGCGTTTTTTCCTATGTTCCTGTACATTCTCGGTTTCCGATATGTCGGTTTCGTTCAGTACACCTTCTTCTGGCCCATGTCCGCTTTGATGATTTCCACGGATTCCTTGAACCTCATCGCATGGACGATTTCCCGTTCGCGAAGGGCAATCTGTTCTTCGACCCCCGGCATGACGCGCAGCCGCAAAGACCGGACG
>NZ_CBRA020000232.1:0-5407 GCF_000469945.2 Paenibacillus sp. P22
CGGCTGCSSCGYGTCYYGTRYGSCGAATRCYTGCATGGCCGATTTCCGAAGCGCTCCAGGCATGAAGCATTGGGGCCGGGTGCTGGGAATGGCCGAAGAAACCGCTGCGGCAGCCGCTGCGGCAGCCGACGGGGGCTTCCCCCTCATACTCGGCGGCGACCACAGCATCGCCATCGGGACCATAGCCGGCCTAGCCTCCCGCCGACAGAGGCTGGGCGTCCTGTGGATCGACGCCCATTCCGATCTCAATACCCCTTACACCACTCCGTCCGGCAATCTTCACGGCATGTCGCTCGCGGCCTGCCTCGGCTTCGGAGATCCGCACCTGGCTGCCGTCGGGGGCTATTCCCCGAAGCTTCAGCCGGAGCGCATCGCGCTGGTCGGAGCCCGTTCCCTCGACGAGGGGGAGCGGGAAATCATCGGCCGGCTCGGCATCGCCTGCTTCACCATGCACGACATCGACCGCAGGGGCATGGCCGACGTCATGAAGGAGGCGATCGCGATCGTCTCGAACGGATCGGACGGCGTCCATCTCAGCTTCGACATCGACAGCGTCGATCCCGGAGAGGCGCCAGGCACCGGCACGCCGGTGCGCGGCGGGCTGTCTTACCGCGAAGCCCATTTGGCCATGGAGCTGCTGCATGAAGCCGGCATTCTCACCTCGGCGGAGCTGGTCGAGGTCAACCCGCGGCTCGACAGCGGGAACCGGACGGCCCGCCTGGCGGTCGAGCTGCTGGCTTCCCTTTTCGGAGAGAAGATCCTCTAGCAGGCCGGCTCTATACCTCGATGACGATCGGCAGAATCATCGGCCTTCTTCTCGTCCGGGCGTAAATATAGCGGGCCAGATCGTCCTTGAGCGAACGCTTGACGAGATTCCACCGGCCCGGCTGTTCTTCTTCCAAGCCTTGCACCGTCTTCAGCACGAGCTCCTGGATGCCGGCCATCAGCTCCTCGTTGTCCCGGACGTACACGAAGCCGCGGGAGATGATTTCCGGCTTCGCCAGCATGCGCCCGTCGTACTCGCTCAGCGTCACCACGACGACAAGCATGCCGTCGCCGGACAGCTGCCTGCGGTCCCGCAGCACGATCTTGCCCACATCCCGTCCGAGGCCGTCGACCAGGCTGCTTCCGGCCGGAATCGATTTCCCCTTGCGCGCCTCGCCGTCTGCCAGCTCTACCGTATCGCCGTTGTTCAGGATGAAGACGCGCTCCTGCGGAATGCCGACCGCTTCCGCTAGCAAGCGATGCTGATGCAGCATCCGGAACTCTCCGTGGACCGGAATGAGATATCGCGGCTTCATCAAGGTCAGCATGAGCTTCAGCTCCTCCTGGCTGCCATGTCCAGACACATGCATGCCGGTCGCGCTTCCCGCTCCGTAAATGACGCTCGCCCCGATCTGGTACAGATGGTCGATGATTCGGGAGACGCTCCGCTCGTTGCCCGGAATCGCGCCGGCCGCAATGATCACGGTGTCCCCCGGAGCTATGGCCATCTGGCGGTGGCTCCCTGCGGCCAGCCTGGCAAGCGCCGCCATCGGCTCTCCCTGGCTGCCGGTGCACAGCACGGCAATCCGCTCCGGCGGATGATCCCCGCTTCGCCAGCGTCGATGATCAGCTCCTCCGGCACGTTCAAGTACCCGAGAGAAGACGCGACATCCACTACATTCACCATGCTTCTCCCGAGCAGCACCAGCTTGCGGCCTGTCGCTGCCGAGGCGTCGACGACCTGCTGCACCCGGTTGACGTTGGAGGCGAAGGTGGACAGGAACACTCTCTGCTTCGCCTTGGAGAAGGCATCCAGAATATGGCCTCCGACTACCCTCTCCGAAGGCGTAAAGCCCGGCCGTTCGGCGTTGGTGCTCTCGGAGAGGAGCAGCTGGACTCCCTTGCTGCCGATGTCGGCCATCCGGTGCAGATCGGGATAGGGACCGCTGACCGGAGACATGTCGAACTTGAAATCCCCCGTATGCACGATCGTTCCCTGAGGGGTGTCAAAAACGATGCCCAGACAGTCCGGGATGCTGTGGCTGATCGTGAAAAAAGCCGTCCTGAAACAGCTGCCCAGCTCGACGGCCGAGTCTGCGTCAATGATATGAAGCTGCGCTCCGCCCATCAGGCCATGCTCCTTGAGCTTGATCTCGATCAGCCCCATCGTCAGCCTCGTCGCGTACACCGGCACAGGCAGCTGCTTCAATAAATAGGGGATGCCTCCGATATGGTCTTCATGTCCGTGCGTCACAAGAAGCGCCCTCACCTGGTCCTTGCGCTCGAGCAAATAGGACAGATCCGGCACGATCAGATCGACGCCGGGCTGGCTTTCGTCCGGAAACTTGGAGCCGCAGTCGATCAGGACGATATCGTCTCCGCACTGAAGCATGTACATGTTCTTGCCGATTTCGTTGACGCCTCCGAGAGCTGCCGCAAGCAGGCCGGAAGGCCGTCCCTGCCCTCCTGCCTCTTCAATTTCCGGCAAATGACCGCGCCGTTCTTCCTTGACTCCATCCATTCCGATTCCTCCGATTCGCTTCCTGCCGATGATGATATTGGGATTCCCGATTGTGCCGGACGAAATGCGCTTGGACGGAAAAATGAAAAAGCTGTCTAATGGGGTCCCATGCACGGCGAGAATTGCGCCCCTTAAGAAGGACCCTTTGAAACAAGCAGCCCTCTTGGGTGTCGAATGTGTTGTATCGGACAAGGATGCCTGGGGGCATTCAGCTCCTATGCGAACGCAAAGGGCTTAGCTCATTTACCGCTTCAATGGGGTTTCAACCAACTAGCTGCAACATTATTTGGCTTGGTTCTGTTATATAGACAGCAGAATATAGACAGCAAGTATATAGGCAGCAAGTAATATGAAAATACCTCATCGAATATGAAAACTTTGTTAGTTGATTCTTGCCTCTATTTAGTCCAAGCAACAAATAAGTCATTACGAATAGCGAAATCAGAGGTGTGAAGATGTTATTTATGCTTATCTGTCTCATATTTATTGCCATCTCAATATTTGCGATTGGAAGAGCCGGGCTTTCTAACCCATATTCGAAAGGTTTCGCCCTCGCTGTTGTTTTATCCATTGTAGCTGCTGGTTGTCTTGCTCAAAACTATACTCAAAGCCTAATTCCAGAAGCAAACGATGGAATTGGAAGTTCAAATCTAGTGGCGTACTCGATTATTGGTGAGGACGGCTGGTCTCAGGAGAAGTTTCGAGACATATTTGAGAAATCCATTTCTTTCACCCTCAGTTTAATTGCTGCATACCCTGTCGTTCTTATCGTGGAGTCAAAATTAAAAAAGAAAGTAACCTCGGGTGCTTAGCTCCCTTTTTTTGAGCATAAATCAACCCTTAAGTCTACCTAAGCCTGCTAAAAAAAAACACCGGACCCTCTCCCTAAAAAGGAAGAGGATTCGGCGTTTCTCGCTTCAACGGCTCCATGGGCCGGCCTAGGCTTCGGTTAGGCTTTCGCCGTTTCCTTCTGCCGTTCGATCTCTGCGATCAGCAGCGGCTCGGGCGCCTGCCAGCCAGCCGGCTTGGCGACCTTGCCCTGCTCGTTGTAGATCGGCTTTCCGTCCGGTCCGAGCTTGGCCATATTGGCGGCATGCACGATCTCGAACAGCCTCTCCGGCTCCACGCCCATCTCGACAAAAGTCCCCAGCGCGAAATACATCAAGTCGATCAGCGCATCGGCCTGATCCTCAACCGTCTCCGCAGCCAAAAATTCGCCGATTTCCTCGGTCATCCACGATGCTCTCGCCAGCGCCCTTCCGCCTTGCCCCTGCAGAGAGGCTGCCTTCATCCGGCCCGCCAGCTCCTCGGTCGCCCGTCCGGCTTCGGCCGCGGCTTCCCCTTCTCCTCTGGAAGCCATCGTCGGAGCTTCCGCAACCGGAGCCCCGAAGGCGGCGTGGAATCGCCTCACCTGCTCATATTGCTTGTCCATGTTTTCCGCAGCCCCTTCACAAATGAGTTCAACGTCATTCATTGTACCACCGCGGCAAACACATGAGAAAGGCCGCGGCGGCTTCCAGCCTGGCTGCCGCAGTCGGTCTTTATGTTTATTAGCGCCTTGGCGGCAGGCATGTCCTCCGTCCCCACCATTGACCGAGAAATCGCTCCGGCCCCTTCCGCAGCGGCGCCTGCTGCAGCTTGAATGCTACAAAAAAATAAAAGAGTCCGCTCGAAACCAGCGGACTCTTTTATTTTTGCGGCTCGTCTTGCGGCAAAACCATATGTCTTCCCATGACCGTCTGCAAGAAGAATTTCTTCTCGAAGGGCGGCAATCATGAACAAAAAAATCGGGCGCCCCTTGCGGGGCGCCCTTATCATGGGAGAGGAGAAACCGGACGAAGAGCTTATGGGGAAACGTAAGCCTTCTCCGCGGTGTCTACGGCATCTCTCGACGCCGATATCCTCATGATGCCCGGTTCCCGGACATTTATACCTAATCGCCCACGAAATTCTGGACCAGCCGCTCTTCGAAAGAGCCGCCTTCCTCGCCCTGCCATGGCTCCTTCTGTTCGGCGGCGGCGAGCAGGACCGAGCACTCCCGGAGCAGCCTCGACAGCAGAACGGCCGCCGCAGCAAGCGCCCCATCCACGAATGCCAGCACGGCAAATGGATGATCCGCGAGCGACATGTAGCCCATCATGCCCCCCATCAGTCCGCCCATAAGCCCGGCAAGAGCTCCTTCAAGAGAAGGCAAGACTCCGTGGGGGCTGCCCGCCATATAGCCGGCTGCAGCGCAGGCCGCCGCTGCGGCCATCGCAGAGAGCGAAAAGCTGGCCGTGACGAGAGTCAGCAGAGTCCCGCCCGTCAGCCCCGCCGCCATCGCGAGCGTCATGCAGGCCATCATGAGATGCATGCGCGGCGCGCTCCTCATCCATCGAATTCGAAGCGTATAGTAGAAGACGGCTATACCAGCCGCCAGCAAGGACACTACTTTGGCAGCCGCATATCCAAACGTCTCCGCCCCGCCAGCCGGTTTACCGTGGTCCATCCCTTGCATGCCGGTCACGGCAGCGGCCGCCTCCCCATCAGCTCCCGCCAGCTCCAAATTTCCTGCATCGCCGTAATCTGCTGGCAGCTCGGCCGCTCCTGTATGTCCAGCATCTGCCGCTTCCCCTGATTGCTTTTGAACCTCTCTGCCCGCTCTCTCCGAAACATTCGGCAAAGGATTTGAGAGGAAAGATATCCCTGCCGTCATCCCCCGCTCATGCGCCCCCATGAGCGGCCTGCCTGCGGCGGCAGCAGCCGGCTCGGCCGCACCTGCGCGCAAAGCCAAAACAATCATCAGCACCATCAGCGCCATCCCGATTCTCAGCTTGCCCATGCCTCCTCCTTAAGTCAAAACTATGTAGCAGCGGGGGCCCCGGATATCGCGTCTTATCAGGTTTCGGGTACATTGCTAAA
>NZ_CBRA020000233.1:0-6692 GCF_000469945.2 Paenibacillus sp. P22
CGATGATCAGGGACACCGTCGAAATGACCGTTTCGCTCGTGACTCCGAACTTGAACAGCAGAGGCTCCACGATCATATGCGATACGGCCGGCTCGCCGACCCAGCCCAGTCCAAGCGAAGCCAGCGTAATGCCGAGCTGGGTCGCCGAGAGGTAAGCGTCGAGGCGGTGCGTGACCCGCAGCGCGTAATCGGCCTTTTTTGTTGCCTTCGGAGCGCAGCTGTGTCAGCCGCGTCGAGCGTACCTTGACGAGCGCGAACTCGGCCGCAACGAAAAAGCCGTTGAGCAGCACGAGAACGGCGACAAGGGCAAGGTTGAGAATAATTTCGCCAGGTACAAATTCTTTGGTCATTTCGGATACCCCTCCATCAATGGTAAGCAGGCGCGGAGCCTTTTTCACCCCTATTCCCCGAAATCAGCCGGACCGAAGCAGTCGGCGCGGCCGCGGAAGGGTTACAAAATCGCTTTTTTCGACAAGAAGTCGGTATCCCGGTAATACATATCCTTCACGAGCAGATTCGGACCGCAGCAGGCCGCGGCCGGACAGTGGCAATTCACGCTGCGGCTCAGCGGATGCTCCAGCCAGCGTCCGAACACGTCGTCCAGCCGGTCGCGGCCGATATTGCCGAAGGCCGGAATATTGCTGAAGTCCGTGACGAACACATCGCCTGTGAACAGGTTGACGTTGAGCCGGTTGCGGCCGTCCGGATCGTTGCGCACGGTGACGCGGGATTCGCCGCGCAGCCTGGCAAGCAGCCTGCGGTCCTCTTCATCCTCGCTGCAGGAGTAGAACGGGAGCGTGCCGAACAGCATCCACATCGATTCGTCGCGGCAATCCAGCAGCTCCGACACGGCCGCCCTCATCTCTTCCTTGGACAGCGCAGGCAGATCGCTCGCCCATGCGCTCGGGTACATCGGGTGCACCTCGTGGCGGGCGCATCCCATCTCCCGGATGAGCTGGTGGATTTCGGGCATTTTGCGGTGGGTGCGGTAATTGATCATGGATTCGGCGGATACGAGCACGCCGTCTTCGCTGAGCCTGCGCGCATTGTCCATCATCCTCTCGTACATGCGGACCGCCGCGGTCTTGGGTACGGAATGCCCCGAACGGGCAAAGCCGACCTCATGGAAATCTTCCGCAGAAGTATAATTGAAGGAGATGTGCATCACGTCCAGATATGGAGCGATGAGGGCGTAGCGGCCGTAATCGAGCGTCACGTTGGAATTGAGCTGCGAACGGATGCCCCGGCTGCGCCGCATACTGCAGAATAGGCACGATATAGTCCTTGACCGTGCGCTCCGAGTAGGACGGCTCGCCCCCGGTAATGCTGATCGTCCGCAGATGCTCGACTTCGTCGAGGCGGCGGAGCAGAAGCTGCAGAGGCAGCTTGTCCGGCTCGCGCATCGTCAGCGTGTCGCCGACCGCGCAATGCTCGCAGCGCATATTGCATAGATTGGTCACCGTGAACTCCACGCTTGTCAGCGCATGGCCGCCATGCCGGACGAGGCTCTCCAGCGGATCCCAAGGATCGTTGGCGGGAGAGAGGGGAGCTAACGCTTGTTGCAGGTTGGAATTCATTTCTAACAGCACCTTACTTCTTCGTAGTAGACATCTGGGTCTATTGTACTTCTACGGCTTGGACATATCAAACGGCTCCCGGCCGTTGAGACGCAAAAAAAGGCCTCTCGGGCGAGGCCTTGTCAGGATGCGCTTCATGCGGCGTGAAAGGTGTCGGCCGTCCCTGCGGCCGGAACGTCCAATTCCCAAGCTATACGCCAACGGCGGCGGGCTCCTCCGGCTGCTCGTCATTGACGCCTGCGATCATGCGGGTGAGCTGCAGGCTCATGTCGATCTCATAAGGAGCGTTCAGCCGCATCCCGACGTCATCCTGCAGCACCCTGACGATCGGGCGGTGCGGACAGGAAGCCCGGACATCGACGACGACTCCGACCTCTCCGGTCTGCAGGCGCACGGTCATGCCGATCGGATAGATCGCGACCTTGTCGCGGAACAGCTGCACCATCGACTGCTCATACTGGGTTCCGGTGCCCGCATACAACGCCTCTACCGCCTGATGGGGCAGCATCGGATTCCGGTAGATCCTGTTGGTCGTCATGGCGTCGTACGAATCCACCACTCCGATCCATTTGGAGAAATCGTGAATCTCCTTGCCCGCCAGCCCGTGAGGATAGCCGCTTCCATCGAGCCGTTCGTGGTGCTGGAGAGCGCATAAAGCGGCGAGAGGAGGGATATTCGGCTCGTTCTTCAGCATTTCATGCCCATACAGCGTATGGCGCTTCATTTCCTCGTACTCTTCTCGAGTAAGCGTGCCCGGCTTCTTCAGCACTCCCGAGGATATCCGAGTCTTGCCCACGTCATGTAGCAGCGCTCCCATGCCGAGCATCATGAGCTCATCCCTGGAGTAGCCGTGGGATATTCCCAGCATCGTCGTATATACGCATACATTGAGCGAGTGCTGATAGAGATAATGGTCGATCGAGGCCATATTCATCAGCATGACGACGGATTCCTTATGGGAGGTCAGATCGTCGATGACCCGGTTCATCACATCGGCAAGCTGCTTGCCGACAAAGGGGTAGGCCACGCCCCGCTTGCGCGGAGGCGCGTCCATCATCTGCCGGAAGCTGCTCCGGATCTCGGTCATCGCTACCCTCATCGTGTCTTCGCTGATCAATTCCGGCATGACGATGTCATCGGTGAATTCATCCTGTATGTAAAGGAAATTGATATGGCATTCCTTGAGCCGCTCGATGATCCGGGCGGTCAGCTCCATTCGTTCTCCGAGGAGTACGATGCCTTCTTCGGAAAGAATCTTCTTGGCCAGGATCATCCCCGGCCTGCACATGCTGAGAGGCATCAGAATCATTGCCAGGTCGCTCCTGCCGTCCATAAATTTCACGAGTCGATGATGCTGAGCATACGTAATCGTTTTATCGGCAAGTCCGAACCGGATTGTTATGCCGCTCCGGCCGCTCGCATCAAGAACGCAGCCGGGTGCGCCGGAGAAAGCAGCCGTCCAGGCCGTCAGGGCTCCGCAGCTCTTCGGCCAGCACGTGGCGAAGGAATTCCGGCAGGAAATACCGGATGTCCCGGCCTTCTTTCAGGGACAGATAACCGACGCCGAACGTGAACATGTCCAGCGTGCCGACCGAATATTCCGTGTCGTCGTCCAGGTCGCTCCCGCCCGCCCTCAGGCTGGTGATGCGGCTGCCGGCAGGGCGGCGCTCGTCCCATTCCAGCTCGATTCCATCCATGGCCAGGCAACCGAGCACCCTGCCGCGGAAGCCGAAGCCGCGAATCTCCATGCGGGTGTACTCCTCCAGCAAGGACTGCTCCAGCGCCAGGCGGATCCGGCCTCCCTTGAGCAGAATGCGGCAAGGGTTGACCGGAGAGGGGCACAGCGAGTGCAGCAGTCCGTCGCTGATCTCGCCCGCCGCCAGGCCGCCGAGCAGCTGCCCGGAATTGACGAGGCCGATATCGGCTCCCGTCCAGCGGCGCACTCCGGCCGCCAGCAGGTTGGCGAGCGGGGATTCGCGGTCCGTATCGAGAGGGAGCGCCCGGTCCAGCACCGCGCAGGTTCGCGACATGCTGACCCGTGCGGACTCCTTGAAGCGCTCCAGAAGCATGGCCGCCCGCGGCTCCTCCCTCATGGATGCCGTCGCGAGAAGTCGAGCCCCGTAGGTCAGCCGGCCGCTCGCGGCATCCCTTCCGATCTCGATCCTGCCCACATGCTCGCCGAACTTTCCGGTGCCGCAGAGCAAGGTCGTCCCGACTGCGATCGGCTCGTCCAGCTGATGATGCGTGTGGCCGCCGAGAATGAGGTCGATGCCGGGTATTTCTTCCGCCAGCCTGCGGTCTACCGGAAGGCCAAGATGGGACAGGACGACCAGGACATCGACCGTTGGACGCAGCTGCTCGGCCTGCTTCCGGATCGCTTCGACCGGCTCCTTGACCGTCCATCCGAGCAGGCCGTAGAAGTTCGGATACGGCGCGGTAGCTCCGATCAAGCCGATGGCCAGACCGTTTTTAGGGACGACCAGGGAGGGCAGCAGCCATTCCGGAAGCTCGCCGGCATCGGCGTCCTCCAGATTGCAGCAGAGGACCGGGAACTTCGCCTCGCTGCCGTACAGCCGCTCCAGCTCTTCCTTCGTATAGGTCAGTCCTTCGTTGTTGCCCGGAACGCCGGCTTCGTATCCGGCGGCGTTGAGCAGCTCGATGTTGACGCTCCCGCCGCTGCCTTCCGTCTCCGGCCTCATCCGGTCGAGATGGTCGCCGATATCGACGGCGAGCACCCGATCCGCTCCGAACATCCGCCGGGTATCCGCGATATAATCCGATATTCGAGCCGCCTCTTCCAGACGGCTGTGGATATCGTTGCTGTGGAGCAGCACGACGAGCGGCTCCCGATCTATGCTTCTCTCATCCATGGACATCCTCCCGCTGGGCTCCAGGTTATGATCTATGAATGGCGTCTTCTACCGCCGCCGATATGATGCTGCTCCCGAGAGCCCTTCAGCCGCCGATCTGGGACATCCGCCGGGAAGTAGGGGTATGAGTCTGCATTTCCCCATGCAGCCTGGCCGCCATCTCGTGGTTCTCGGGCTTGAGCCTGGCCGCGCGGAAGAACAGCTCGCGCATGGCAGCCGGATTCCCCAGCGCCTGCTTGACGTTCAGCTCATCCATCCAGTACAGGCATGGCTGCAGACTTCCGTCGGCAGTCAGGCGGAGCCGGTTGCAGGCGGCGCAGAAGCGGTCGCTGACGGGGTGAATCAGCCCGAACGAGCCGGAAGCTCCCGAGAACGCCCAGTTGTCCGAAGGGCCGTTGCCGGCAAGCCGCGACACCGGCGCATAGGGAATGCCGAGCCCGCCCGCTTCCTCCATGACCCGGCTGAGAGGAAGATAAGCGTTTCTCCACTGCTCGTCGTCATGGCCGATCGGCATGTATTCGATGAAGCGGACATGCAGGGGATGCTCGATCGACATCCGCAGGAACGATCCGATTTCATCCTCGTTGATTCCTTTGAGCAGGACGCAGTTGAGCTTGATCGGGCCCAGTCCTGCCCGCGCGGCCGCCTCGATGCCCGCCATGACCTGTTCCAGCCCGCCGCGCCTGGCGATGAACCGGAAGCGCGCCGGATCCAGCGTGTCCAGGCTGATGTTGACGCGGTCCAGCCCCGCATCGCGGAGCGCCTCCGCATGTCTGGAGAGCAGCATTCCGTTGGTCGTCATGGAAATCTCCTGGATGCCCTCGATCGCCTTGAGACTGCGGATGAGGCCGTCCAGCCCCGGACGGACGAGCGGCTCTCCCCCGGTGATGCGCAGCTTGCGGAAGCCGAGGGCCGCCGCCGACTGGACGACCTCGACGATATTGTCGTAGCTCAGCAGCGTGTCGGAGTCTGCGAACGGCATGCCTTCTTCAGGCATGCAGTAGAGGCAGCGCAGGTTGCAGCGGTCTGTGACCGATATGCGCAAATAGTCGTGGATCCGGCCGAATACATCGCTCAGCATCTCGCTCTCCCCCTCCTGATTGTTCTATCAGTTTAACATTTTTGCAGGACATATGATATGCTGGAAGCAAACTAGCTCTAAAGACAGGTGAGACTAACTCCCATGAAATATGCTTGGAAAATCGCCTTATTCGCCGGTCTGCCGGAGCGGATCGGCATGCCGGAAATCACGCTTGAGCTGCCCGAGGGCAGCATGTCCGCAGGCAGCCTCAAAGCTGCCGTCGCCGCCGCTTATCCGGCTCATGCCAGCCTTATCGGAGTCAGCTTTGTCGCCTGCAACGAGGCTTACGCCCCAGACGGGCAGATGCTGGACTGCGGGGACAGGCTGGCTCTTCTGCCTCCCGTTTCCGGAGGGGAGGACAGTGCTGCCGGACGGGACGACAGCAGCAGCGACATGAGGTACGTCATTACGTCCGCCCCTCTCGACGCGGGCCGAGTCTCCTCTCTCGTCCTCCACCCCGATCACGGAGCTGCGCTCGTATTCATCGGCACGACGCGGGAGTGGACGCAGGGCAAGCGGACCGTCCTGCTGGAATACGAAGCCTACGAGCCGATGGCGCTGCGGACGCTGCGGCAGATCGGGGCGGAGCTTGCCGAACGCTGGCCAGGCACCATCAGCGCCATCTCGCATCGCATCGGCCCCGTCGCTGTCGGCGAGGCCAGCGTCGTCATCGCCGTCTCCTCGCCGCATCGGGACGGAGGGTATGAAGCGAGCCGCTATGCGATCGAGAGGCTCAAGCAGATCGTGCCGATCTGGAAGAAAGAAATCTGGGAGGACGGGTCGGAATGGAAGGGCCATCAGCAAGGTCCCTGGAATCCGCTCGCTGACATTCCGTCTCCGCCTGCGGAGGGATGAACATGGACGAAGCTGCGGCTGACCGCAGTCTTTCCAGGGACGAGTCTCCCTCTTCCTCCATCCGGTACGCACGCCAAATCCGCTTCGCTCCCGTCGGGGAGGCGGGCCAGACTTCCCTGGCCTCCTCGCGGGCAGCCGTTGCGGGAATGGGCGCTCTCGGCTGCGTCATCGCCTCCCATCTCGTCCGCAGCGGAGTCGGGGAAGTCGTGCTGATCGACCGGGATATCGTGGAATGGAGCAACCTGCAGCGGCAGATGCTCTACTCCGAGCGGGACGCGGCGCTCGGCACGCCCAAGGCGGCGGCGGCGG
>NZ_CBRA020000234.1:0-8406 GCF_000469945.2 Paenibacillus sp. P22
CCCGTCACGGACAGCGCCGCCGGAATCCCAAGCACAAAGCAGACGGAAGCTACGATCGAGGCGGCCTTCCGGCGAGACCATTTCCACTGGGTCATGGCGAAGGCTACCGGCACTTCAAGGATGGATACGGCCGATGTCAGCGCCGCGATGGCCAGCAGGATGAAGAACAATCCACCGAAGAAGGCGCCGAACGGCATCTGCGAGAAAGCGGCCGGCAGCGCCATGAACGCGAGCCCGACGCCTTTGTCCGGCTGCAGCCCGTACGAAAAGACGGTCGGGAAGATGATCAGGCCGGCGATGAAGGCATACCCGAGATCGCCGATGCCGATCGCGATCGTCGCCTTGCCGAGCGATTGCTCTTTTTTTACGTAGGAGCCGTAGGTCAGCATGCATCCCATGCCCAGAGACAGGGAGAAGAAGGCATGTCCGAGAGCGACCAGCACGGATTCGCTGTCCAGCTTGGCGAAGTCCGGCTTCAGGAAAAACTCTACGCCTTCGGCGGCGCCCGGCAGCGTAAGCGAACGGGCCATCAGAACGAGCAGGATGATCAGGAAGCCGGGAATCAGAATTTTGTTGAATTTCTCGATGCCGCCCGATATGCCTCTAGCCACGACATACCCGCAGATGAGCATCACGACGGCTTGCCAGAAGACCGGCAGGAGGCCGCCGGCGAAATCGTTGAAATGCGCTTCGTAGTCCATCCCCTTGTGCGAAAGGCCGCCCGTAAGGGAATCGAGCGTATATTGGAACGTCCAGCCTGCCACGACGGCATAATAGGACATGATCAGGAAGGCTGTCAGAACGGACAAGGCGCCGAACCATTTCCAATACTTGTTGCCGGTCAGATTGAACAGCGACGTCGCCGCGTTGCCCCGGCCGCCGCGTCCGATCGTCATCTCGGCGAGCAGGACGGGCAAGCCGACCACAATCAGGCAAACGATGAACAGGAGGAAGAAAGCCGCCCCTCCATGCTCTCCGGTAATGTACGGAAATTTCCACATGTTGCCCAGCCCGACCGAACTGCCGATCGCAGCCAGAATGAACCCTGACGAGGAGAAACGCTCAGCTTTTTTCAAGGAGCCGCCGGGGGAGTTGCTTGATGACTTGCTCATGGATGATTTGCCTCCAGCTTTTCATGTTGGTAAGAGATTATTAATTTATCGAAAAAACGCTTTAATGTCCAGAAGCAATTGGTCTCATCTTTTTCTAGGCCGATCAACCTTTCCCTTATCTGGTATAGAAAGAAGTCAAATGGAAAAAGGTAAGTCGGAACGAAGAGATGAACACAGGAAGGAAGTCCTACATAATGAGTTCCCCTACCGAAAACAACGATTCGAAGGATATCCTGACCAACAGGCAAGGCCATCCCGTTACCGACAACCAAAACATCCGTACCGTCGGAAGCCGCGGGCCGTCCACGCTGGAGAATTATCATTTCATTGAAAAGATTTCCCATTTCGACCGGGAAAAAATACCGGAGCGGATCGTGCATGCCCGAGGCGCCGGAGCCCACGGGTATTTCGAAGCGTATGGCAAGGCGGGCAGCGAAGCCGTATCCAAGTATACCCGCGCCAAGCTGTTCCAGGAGGCGGGCAAGCAGACGCCCGTATTCGTTCGCTTCTCGACGGTCGTGCACGGCGGCCATTCCCCGGAGACGTTCCGAGACCCTCGCGGCTTCGCCGTGAAATTCTATACCGAGGACGGCAATTGGGATCTCGTCGGCAACAACCTGAAAATCTTCTTCATCCGCGATCCGCTCAAATTCCCGGATATGGTGCATGCGTTCAAACCCGATCCGGTGACGAGCCTGGGCAACCCGGAGAGAATGTTCGACTTCGTCTCCAATTCCCCGGAAGCGACGCATATGATTACCTTTCTCTTTTCCCCTTGGGGTATCCCGGCCAATTACCGGCAAATGCAAGGCTCCGGCGTCAACACCTACAAATGGGTCAATGCGGAAGGAAAAGGCGTGCTCGTCAAGTACCACTGGGAGCCTCTGAAGGTCGGCATCAAAAACCTGACCCAGAAGGAAGCCGACGAAATCCAGGCCAAAAATACGAGCCATGCGACCCAGGATCTGTACGAGGCGATACAGCGCGGCGACTATCCGGAGTGGGAGCTGAACGTCCAGATTCTGAGCGACGACGAGCATCCCGAGCTCGACTTCGATCCGCTCGACCCGACCAAGCTATGGGACCAGGACAAGTTCCCCTTCCTTCCCGTCGGCAAAATGGTGCTGAACCGCAACCCGGACAACTACTTCGCCGAGGTGGAGCAGGCGGCCTTCGGAACCGGCGTGCTCGTCGACGGCCTCGACTTCTCCGACGACAAGCTGCTGCAGGGCCGCACGTTCTCGTATTCCGACACGCAGCGCTACCGGGTCGGCACGAACTACTTGCAGCTGCCGATCAACGCGCCGAAAACGACGGTCGCGACGAATCAGCGGGACGGCCAGATGGCGTTCAATGTCGACAAGGGACCGAATCAGAATCCCCATGTCAATTATGAGCCCTCCTCGCTTGGCGGACTGAAGGAAGCGGCCCCTGCGGGCAAGGAGCATGAGCCGATGTACCATGCCGCTCTGGTGCGGGAGAAGATATCCCGGCCGAACGACTTCAAGCAGGCCGGAGAGACGTACCGGAAGTTCGAGGAATGGGAGCGGGAGGAGCTCATCTCCAATCTCGTCGATGCGCTCAAGATCAGCGCGCCGGTCATCCAGCAGAACATGATCGCCCACTTCACCGAGGCGGATGCCGACTACGGCCGCCGCGTGGCGGAAGGGCTGGCCAAGGCGAAGGCCGACATGGAGCATATCGCATCGTCCGGCATGCGCGAGGGAGCGGAGAAGGCGGAGCGCTCCGGGCACAAGACAGACGGATACTGAAACAGAGCAAAGCGGCGGTCAGCCCGGCATGGAATGCCGGAAGAACCGCCGCTTCTTTTTTTTGCGGATTGGATAGGGCCGAGGCCGGGCATCTGCTTTTTTTGCAGCTGCAATCGGCGCCATGCAAGCCGCTTCCTTGTTGGAACGGACTTGCAGGCTAGTTGGACTCTTTCTCGGCCGCCAGCTCGCGCAAGGCATCCTCCGACTGCTCGATTCGCTCCTGCAGCTGCGCATTCTGCCTCGTCAGCGTCTCGACCGTAGCCAGCAGCTCCTCCAGAGTAGCCGAGGATTGCTGCATGACGGCGGCGAAATTCTCCACCTGCCCCTCCACTTCCCTGCTGGAGGCGCCGACATTGTCCATCTCTCCGCCTACCGTGCTGGCATCCTCGTGCAGCCGCTGGACGGATTCGCCGATGCCCGCGAACGCGCTGCGCGTCAGGTCGACGAGCGCGAAGCTCTCCTCCATCCTCTGCACATTGGCGTCCATGGAGGAGGCCGAGCTTTCCGTGCGCACAGCCGCCAGGTCGAGGCTGGCCGTTATGCGCTCCGCGGCTTCGCCGGCGGTTACGGCAAGCTTGCGGATCTCGGAGGCGACGACGCCGAAGCCGGCACCGTGCTCCCCGGCCCGCGCAGCCTCGATGCTCGCATTGAGGGAAAGCAGGTTCGTCTGCCTGGCGACCTCCTGGATGGAGGCGGTCATAGGAAGGACATCCCGTATCGTCTCGCTCAGCTTCTCAAAATCGCTCTTTGACTCCTTCAAGCTGTCCTGGAAGCGCTGGATCGTATCCGTCAGCCGTTCCATGACTTCTCTGCCGCTCACGGACGCCTCTCTTGTCCGCTCGATGTTGCCGATCATCTCTCCCAGCGTACCCATCATGGTCGCGAGCTGGCTGGTGGAATCCGATACTTTGGACGCGATGTCGGAGATGGATTCGGCCTGGCTGTTCACGCCCGAGGACATTTCCTGGAAAGCGGTATTCATTTCCTGGAAGGAGGCCGCATTGTCATGGCCGTTCTGGCGTATTCCTTCCATCCCCTCGGAGAGGGTCCGCACGGACACCCGCATGACCTTGTCCCGCTGCCGTTCGCGCTCCAGAGTGCGCTCCGCCTCGAGCTGGAACCGGCTTACCCGCTTCAGGATGGAGCGGCCGATCTCGGATTGGCTGATCAGCAGGCCGGACACGATCAAGAAGTAGAACAGGAAGTAAACGAGATCATAGTCGACTTCGTTGCTGCCGGGATACATCGCGAACTTATAGACGACTAGTCCCGCCCCGCTGAGAGTGCCGTACAAGAGCGTGATTCGGCTGTTGTACATGACGCCGAGCGCCAGGAGGAAGAATGCGGGCAGCGCGGACAGCACGCTCCGGCTGTCGTATTGTACGGAGGTAATGGTCATGTAGCCGACTAGCGCGACGGTCATGTACGGAATGATCGGCTCCAGCCTGCGCAGGACATGCCCCGCCCATAACAAGACCAAGACGATGCCCGCAGGAATCAACAAAGCCTTCGTGTAAGCCGCTTCCGTATCGAATGAAGTCATCATGCCGGCAACAAGGGCGTAATAGATCGACAGGACGGCCAGGACGGCCGTACTGCGCCTTCTGCGATCGGAGTAGGCGAGGCTTTGCCGGTCCGCGGAAGGCCGGCCTGCAGGCATCTCCTGCTTTGGATTCTTTCCGTCGGCCTCCGTGTCCTTGCTGTTCAGGGAGCGGCTGCCCTGTTCTTTCGCTTGAATCGATTCCGGCTGTCTGAATGCCATCTGATTTCCCCCGTCTTCAATATCGATGCCAACTAAATGACAACATGTCGTAAGTACACATCGACATTTTCCAGACGGAGATTTAGGGCCAAAATCAAAAAATCGAAAACAAAAAGCGGGTCCGCAGACCCGCATCGTTCTAAAGATGGCTTATATCCGCCCCGCTGCCCACAGACTGGCCGATCGGATCAGCCGCTGCACCTGCCCGCTCTCGAACGAAGCCCGGTCATGGCCCGGCATCAGGACGGCGATTCGGCCTTCGCCGTAGCGCTGCACCCAGGCTGCGGGGTAGCAGCACCCGTCCAGCCAGTACTCCAGGATGACCTCTCGGTCCTTCGACCTGCTGAAGGAGTAGCGGTAAGGCTCGTCGGGGGAATCGAAGGGCTCGATATTCTGTACGATCGGATGCGCTCCGCCCTTGCCTACGACCGGTTCGAAGGAAAGGGTCTGATAAGGGGGATGTCCGAGAAACCGCGCTCCGATCATTTCCTCAAGCCGGGGGTCGGCTGCAAGAGAAATGCCGGAATGGATCAGAACGAGTCCTCCTCCTTGGCCGACAAAATTGATGATGCCCTTGGCTTGCTCCGGTGTGACGGGATCTTTCCAGCGGTCGGTATACGCGGCTATCAGGCCTGTTCCGGAAGCGGGGCTTTCGAGAACGCTGTAATCCTCCGTCGCTTCCGCGTCGAAATCATCCTTCAAGGCGCCGAGAATCGTTTCCTGAACGGCCTGCAAGGGATGATAAGAGGCGCCTGAGCCGTCTCCAAGCAGCACGGCGCCTCTTGCAGGCCGAGGCTTGACTCGCCCGGCAGCGATCTGCCTCCCTGTCAAGATGCCCATGCGAGGACTTCCGTCCCCCGTCATCCCTGTATCCGGCACATAGACTGTGCCTCCCCTTCCGACTTCGACAACCATGCCCTGTCTCTCCCTTCAGGTCAAATGGATGAAATAAAGCGATAAACGTTTAACGGATCTTTTATCTAATCTATTCCACTTTTTGAAGCAAATCCCTTCCCGTCCTCGTCCACATTTTGAAGCCGGTCCCTAAAGACGACAAACCGGCAGCCGGCCGCAGAGCGGTCATGCCCCTGCGGCGCTGCCGGTTTCCGCAAGGAACGCGGAAGCTCGAACAACAATACGGATTTTTACCCGCTTGGACGCGGGGCGAAACAGGATTCCGGTGCGCTGACCGAGAAATGGTCCCTGCGGCCGGCTTCAACCGCCGTATTCATGCACATACCTGCCATTCCAGCGAGGAGGAACGGAAATGGAACCGAAGTGGCTCGAATGGGCAAAGCAAATCCAAGCTATCGCCCAGACCGGGCTTGCCTACGGGCGCGACGTCTATGACATCGAACGCTTTGAAGCTCTGCGGGAGCTGAGCGTCGAGATCATGGAGACGCATACCTCCGCAGGCAAGGAAGAGATCCGGCTCGCTTTCGCCGGCGATTCCGGCTATGCTACGCCGAAGGTGGACGTGCGGGGAGCCGTTTTCCGGGAAGGCCGCATCCTGCTCGTCCGGGAAAGATCGGACGGCGCCTGGTGCCTTCCCGGCGGCTGGGCGGATATCGGCCTGACCCCGAGTCAATGCGTGATCAAGGAGATCAGGGAAGAGACGGGCTTCGAAGCCAGGACGGTCAGGCTGCTTGCCGTCATGGACAAAATCCGGCATGGGCATCCTCCCGATGCGCATCATATCTATAAGCTTTTTTTCCACTGCGAGATCACGGGCGGGCAGGCTTCCGGCGGCGTGGAGACAAGCGAGGTCGAGTTTTTCGGCGAGGACGAGCTGCCTCCCCTGTCGCTCAGCCGCAACACGGAAAGCCAGCTGCGCATGATGTTCCAGTACGGACGGCAGCCGGGCATGCCGGTCTATTACGATTAAGGCGTGAATTTCCTCTTTCGCGAAGCGCAAAATCTGCTATACTGGCGGAAGTTGATTTCCAAAGGTAAGTCATTTCCTGCTATTTACAGTCAGCGCTTTCAGAAAGAAGGTCAGACATTCATGCATCAAGATCAACCGTCGATTGCATCCTCGTTAACCGACAAGGAACGATACCCGCTCTCTCTCTACTCCCTCACGGTCGGAGCCTTCGCGATCGGCTTGACGGAATTCGTCATCATGGGCCTGCTTCCCGAAGTAGCCGCGGACCTCGGCGTAAGCGTGCCGAAGGCGGGCAACCTTATTACCGGCTACGCGCTCGGAGTCGGCATCGGCGCTCCCGTGCTTGCGCTGGCAACGGCCCGCTTCCCCAAGAAGCTGCTTCTTTCCCTGCTGATGGTGCTGTTCATCATCGGCAACCTGGGGGCCGCCCTGGCTCCGAATTACGGCCTCCTGCTGGCGGCCCGCATCTTCACTTCGCTTGCCCACGGCACCTTCTTCGGCATCGGGGCCGTGCTTGCGGCGAGCCTCGTCTCGCCCAGACGCCGAGCCGGAGCGGTGTCGGTCATGATGGCCGGCCTGACGATCGCCAACATTCTCGGCGTGCCGTTCGGAACCTTCATCGGGCAGGAGCTTGGATGGCGGATGTCGTTCTTCGTCGTCGCGGCGATGGGCGCCGTCACGCTGGTCGGCCTGATCGCCATGATTCCTTCGATCAAGCAGACGGACGACACCAACGCAGCCAGGCAGATCAAGGCTCTCCTGCAGCCCAAGCTGTTTCTCGTGCTGATCACGGGCGCCTTCGGCTGCTGCAGCCTGTTCAGCCTGTTCAGCTACATCAAGCCGCTGCTCACCGGCGTAACCGGCGTCGCCGAGGGCATCGTGCCCTGGATTCTCGTCCTGTTCGGCTGCGGCGTCACGATCGGCAACATCCTGGGAGGCAAGCTGGCCGACCTCAAGCTGATGCCGACGGTCATCGTCTCCTTCCTGGCCCAAGCGGTCATTCTGGCGGTGCTCGGCTTCGCGGACGTTTCCTTGCCCGCTACGCTTGCCCTCATCTTCCTGTGGGGGGCTGCTAGCTTCTCCGCGATGCCGGGGCTGCAGGTCCGCATCATGAATCTGGCCAAGGATGCGCCCGCTCTGGCTTCGACATCCAATCACGCTGTCCTGAACTTCGGCAACGCCTTCGGCGCCTTTTTCGGCGGCTGGATCGTGCTGTTTTTCGAGACAGCTCCCGGAGCGTACGACTACGGCGTGCTGCCGTGGACGGCATCGGCATTCTCCCTCATCGCCCTGCTGCTGGCGCTATGCCTAGCGGCATGGGACCGCCGGAGCGCCGCCGCCCGCTGAACCTGAAAAAGGACTGCCCCGCCGTTTCAGCAACGGTACGGGGACAGTCCTTTTTTTTGTTGCTCTGTTATGCCGCCGCTTCCTTCCGGTCGCGGGGGAGCAGGAAGGCGAGCGCGCCTGCGACCGGCAGCACGCTGGTCCAGTACATGACGCTCTGCAGGCCGTAGATGTCGCCAAGCTTGCCCAGCACGACGGCGCCGAGCGCGCCCATCCCGAAGGCGAAGCCGGTGATGAGTCCGGATGCCATGCCGACCCGGCCCGGCATCAGCTCCTGCGCGTAGACGACGCTGACCGAGAAGCTCGCCTGGATGATCACCCAGAACTTCAATGCTTTGGACAGGCGCGCTCCAATCAAGGCGGGGGATAATGAACAATGACATTATAGAATTTAGGTATTTGAACAAGCACCAAACAACCATATAGCGAATGCATATGCAATAGCATGTTTCATGCGAACAAACGCCATCTTCCCCTTGGACTGCTCCAAATGACCCTCATCATCTCATTTTATAATCCAATGCAAACAAA
>NZ_CBRA020000235.1:0-3341 GCF_000469945.2 Paenibacillus sp. P22
CCAGCGGCTTCGAGCCGCCGCAGCCGCCTGCGCGGGAGAGGTGTCGGGGCCGAGCCCCCAGCGCTGGGCGAGCAGCTGCCTCAGCCGCTGGCGCCCATGCTCCAGCGCCTCCTCCATCAAGCCGCTGCGATGGTACCAGGCCGCAAGCGCGCGGACCGTCTCATCGCCGCGGCGCACGGTCCATTCTCTCGGAACATGGACCGGTCCGAAACGCTTGCCCTTCAGCCAGAGCCACAGCGCCAGCGCCGCCGCGAGCTGGATGCTGACCAGCAGCAGCCAGACCGGATAAATGGCAAACAGGCCCGGCTTCACTCCGTAACCGTGATGAGTTTCGTCGAACAGGACCGACGTCCGCTCCTCGGCGAACAGCGGCCACATCAGATCGAGATGGGAAGCCTTCAAAGCCTCCCCGTTCTGCAGCCACTCCGGCTCCAGCACGAGCGCCGCGCTGCCGCTGCCGACCTTCATCCGGCTCGCGAGCACGCCTTGCTTGTCGGAGACGAGCACCTCGTCTCCTTTGCCGGGGTTGATCCGCACCGGACTCAAGGCCAGCGCCGTGAGGCCGCTTCGGCCAGACAGCAGCGGAGCCTCGACCGGCACGGGCGCGGATTTATCCGAGCCGCTATTGCCGGATTTGTCCTCTCCGTCCGCAGCGGCTGCGTCCGGCCCTTCGGTTTCGGCCGTTTCAAACCCGAAAAAGCTGTCGGGATTGCGGTCGAGAAGAATCAAATGGTTGCCGGCGCGCACCCAGCTCTTGAGAGCTGTCCACTCCTCCGGTCCGACGCCGAGCGGCTCCGCGACGACGAGCAGCTGGTTGCTTCCTGCCGGCAGACGCTCCCAGCGCAGCTTCCACTCTCCCGTGCGGGACTGTCCGGACTCCACCAGCTCGCGCCAGCCCTTCAGCCCGTCCGTGTCGGCCGAGAAGCTGAGCCATGGCGGCTGGTCCTTGACTGCAGGCTTCGCGACCCATAGGCCGATGCCGATGAATAAGGCCGCGCAAACAAGCAGCGCCGCGTAACGCTTGTTCCATTTCATGGCTCCGGATCACCCGCTTCCTTCATGAGCGACTCCGCCTGCCTGCGGAATGCCTCCAGCTGCTCCCCCGTCACTTCGCCGCGGCCGTACCAGCTGCGTTCGAAAGTCATCGCGGCCTGAAGGAAGCCTGCGGCCGTCCCGGCATTGGATTCCGCCAGCTCCTCGGCATATTCGCGGTTCGTTTTCCATGGCTCGACGCGGAGCATGTCTCTTTGTTCCAGATAAAAAAGAAGGGCCAGGAAAACAGCCCTGACTCCGTCTCTCCAGGCTCCCAGCTCGGCATGCTTCTCCGCCTGCGCCCAATAATGCCTCCAGGAGCGGCTTTCCTCGCCGGAGGCCATATAGTCTCTGGAGCGAAGCCTGCCTCCGCCGGAATAACGCCGCGCGATCAGCACGCCGATCCAGGCGAGCAGACCCGCGAGCGCAAGCACCAGAACCAGAGCGAAGATGTTGAGCGTGCCTTCGCCTGGCTTCAGATCAGGCAGCAGCCAGCTCAGAAACCGGCCGATCTTCTCGAGCAGCCAGTCCCAAAAGGAAAATCCGCCGCCTTGATTGCGGTAGGCCTCGTATTCGCTGCCGGAGAGGATGTCCTCCAGCTGTTCGCGCTGACTCATGGACGGTTGTCCGGCGGCCCCTCGTTGTTCCAGGAAGCCGGCGGCGGCGGCGCCATGCCCGGATAGGCCGGATTGCCTCCGAGCAGAGAATCAAGGCCGTAGCCCTCGCGGCGCACGCGCAGATCGAAGAAGCTGACGGCGTAAGGAAGGATCCACAAGGACCCGATCACAATCGTCACCAGTCCGTAGAGGATTTGCGAGAGGACGCCCCCGCCGAATAGGCCTGTGATCAACCCGAGGACGATCGTAATGATATAAAGAATGATGCCGAGCACGATATACATGAGCAGCAGCCTCCAGAAGCTTCCCTTGGTCACTCTCCAGCTGCGGCCGATGCCGACGCCTTCCTCGCCGAGGGCGACGTAAGGAAGGAAGTAGGACCAGCGGAGCACGAAAAAGGAAATGCCGATTACGAGAGCAGGAATCGCGATGATCATGAGAATAATTAATCCGGCCGAAGAGCCGGAGCCGCCTCCGCTGAGGGCAGTAGCCACCAGGATGCCGAATACAAGCGCAAATACGGCTACAATCAGCAAGTACAAGCCCATGCTGATGAAGCCGAAAAGCAGGGAGCTGCCGATCAGCTGCCAAAAGCGGCGGAAGCTGCGCTTCAACAGCTCGCCCGGTCCAGGTATCGGTTCACCGTCGACCTGCGCCCGCACCAGATGGACGATTGCGCCGATGACGACCGGCGACAGCAGCGCCGTGCCGATGATGCCGAGAATGCCGAACAGAATTGTTGCGGCGGACATATCCGAGCTCTCCGTCTCCACGGTCGATTCGAGGTAAGATTCCAAGCCGCCGCCGGACTGGAGCTGCTCGATCAGGCTGCCGTATTGGCTTCCGGAGTTCCCGATCAAGGCGCTTGCCAGCAGCAGCATCGGCCCGTACATGACGAGCATGAGGATGGCCAGCGTCACAAAATGCGTGCGGTAAAGCTGGAAGCTTCGGTCAAGGATGCGGCCGATTCCCATCGGCCTGAGAATTTGTTGGGACATTTGGATGACTCCTTTGAAATATGTCTATGAATCTATGGAACGTGGATCTATAAACCTACTCTATTATACACATTCCGACACACCGGATTGTATATATTTCCTGATTTGGCACCCCGTTTTTCATTCCGATGAAAAAAAGCGGGAAAACAACAGGCGCGCCTTCCAAGGAATTGGAAGTCGCGCCATGCCGCCGTTTTATGCAATCTTGCGCTGGGTTCCGCCCTTTTGGCCTGCCGTGAAGAAGGGCTGGATGCCGTGCATACCGTCATGGAGCCGAACATCCTCTATTCGGGCTCATCCGCCGTCCATCCGGTGCCGGAGTCCAAAGCTATTTTCAGCTCTATTTTACGGCTCGGCAAAGGCCGAGTCCGGCTTGGCATCGACCGCGTCCCGCAGCTCCGTCTCCAGCTCCGCCATGAACCGACTCATCGTCTCTTCGCCATAACCGAGCTCGGAAGCCATGACCGCCGCTGCCGCGTCCTTCCACTGCAGCGCGCTCGCCCGGTCGAAGAACAATGCTCCGGTCCGGCGGATCAGAAAGTCTGCAGGCTTGGCCGCCATCTCATGCCGGATCGCGTACAGCAGGGCGGCATGAATCTCCGGCGGCAGCTTGCCCGCGCCTTCGGGCCGCATGGCMGRCCGGATCAGCTTGCTGCCGTCAATGAGATGGGAGATGGAGCGCAGAGCTTCCTCG
>NZ_CBRA020000236.1:0-10499 GCF_000469945.2 Paenibacillus sp. P22
TCGTAGGATTCGAACTCCCATCCATCGTAAAGAGGATGGTAGTAATCGTGGGCTCTACCGATGCGGCGGCCTCCTCGGAGCCCGCCAGCACCTCTTCCGCAGCGGCGGAAATCTSSWGATCAACTTGCTGCTCAAAAAGGAAAACCAGCCGCTGACGCCTTCCATGCTCCGGCCGCCCTTAGGTGACGGACACGATTATGCTGATATCCTATGCCTCCCCGGGCTCTATGGTGACAGGAGCCCGCCCGCACCCCGCTTCTCGCCTTTTATTTCTTCGCCAGCCTGCGCAGCTCCGCAGTCAGGATCGAAGCGGATCCCGGCATGCCGAGCTTCCGCGACGCTTCCTTCATGCGCTGCAGTCCGGCGCTGTCCTGCAATATCGCTTCGATGCGGCTCCATAGGCCGTCACCGCTGAGTTCACGCTCAAGCATCAGCTCGGCCGCCCCCCGCGTCTGCGAGATTGCGGGCATTGGCTTCCTGATGGTTATTCGTCACATTGGGCGACGGAATCAAGATGGACGGCAATCCGAGAGCCGTCAGCTCGGCCAGCGACGAAGCGCCGGCCCGCCCGACGACCAGCGTGGAGGCGGCCAGCACCTCGGGCATGTTATGAAGATAAGGCAGGACATGAAGATGGTTGGTGATGCCCGGCGCCGCCTCCTTGATGGCCGCGGAGGTGCGTTCGTAATAGCTTTCTCCGGTCACAAAAACATAATGGACGGCTCTGGAGCGGGCCGCGGCCGGCGCCATGGCGACCATCGCGTCATTGATGGCCTGCGCCCCCCTGCTGCCGCCTACGACGAGCACGATGCGGCTCCCCTCGGCGATGCCGAGCGAAGCGTAGCCTTTGCTGCGGCTTGCCTTGACGACATGGGAAGCGCATGGGTTGCCGGCATAGACGGTGCGCTTCGCCTTGCCGAATGAAGCGGCCGAAGCTTCGAAGCTCACCGCCACGCAATCGGCGTAACGGGACAAAAACTTGTTGGTCAGCCCGGGAACGGCATTCTGCTCATGGACGAGCGTCGGGATGCCGAGCCTCGCGGCTGCATACATGACGGGCCCGCATACATAACCGCCGGTCCCTACGACCGCGTCGGGCTTGAAAGCCTTCAGCAGCTCCTTGGACCGGCTGACTCCCTTCATGAAGCGGATGACGGTCCTGACGTTCTCGACCGACAGCTTGCGCCTGAAGCCGGTGATTTCCACCGCCTCGAAGCGCACGCCCGCCTCCGGTACGATCCGGCTCTCAAGCCCGCGGCTCGTGCCGATATAGAGCAGCTCCGTCTGAGGCTCTTCCTGCTGCATCTGCTTGCCGATGGCCAGGGCGGGATAGATATGCCCCCCGGTTCCTCCTCCGGTCAGTACGATTCGCATGATGTTCACCTCGAGTAACGGGATATATTGAGCAAAATTCCTAGTGCGGTCAAAAGCAGGGTCAAAGAAGATCCGCCGTAGCTGACGAGCGGCAGCGTGATGCCTGTGACCGGCATGAGGCCGATGACGACGCCGATATTGATCAGCACCTGCACGGCGACGATGCCGGTAATGCCTGCTGCCAGCAGGCTGCCGAACGTATCCGGGGCATAGATGGCCGCCCGCATCCCTCTCCAGACCAGGATCAGGAACAGGAAGATCAGGGCGCCTCCCCCGATGAAGCCGAGCTCCTCCGCCAGGATGGAGAAGATGAAGTCGGTCTGCGGCTCGGGCAGGTAGCTGTACTTCTGCCGGCTCATGCCGAGGCCGAGACCGACCAGCCCGCCCGGGGCGATCGCATACAGCGATTGGATGATCTGGTAGCCGGCGCCGAGCGGATCCTGCCAAGGGTCCAGGAACGACGTGATCCGCTTGAGCCGGTAAGGCGCCGCCAGGATGAGGCCGACGAATCCCGCCGCCCCGATCATCGCGAGTCCGCCGAGATGCTTCAGCCGAGCTCCCGCCACGAACAGCACGAGCAGCGAGGCGCCCATCATGACGCTGCCCGTCCCGAGATCCGGCTGCAGCATGATCATGCCGAAGGCCGTTCCCATGAGAGCGAGCGGCGGCAGCAGTCCTTTGGCGAACAGCGTGATCCGCTGCTGGTTGTCGGACAGCATCTTGGCGAGGAACAGAATCATGCCGAGCTTCATGAACTCCGACGGCTGGATGCCGAAGGAGCTGATGCCGAGCCAGCTGCGGGCGCCGCCGCGAACGACGCCGACGCCGGGAATAAGCACGAGGACCAGCAGCCCGAAGCAGACGAGCAGGACGGGCTTTGCGTATTTTTTCCAGACATGGTAGTCGGCGTTCATCGTGAAGATCATGGCTCCGATGCCGAGAACGGCAAAGATCGCCTGGCGCTTGACGAAATAGTAGGGATCGCCGAATTCCTGGAACGCGCGGACCGCGCTGGCGCTGTAGACCATGACGAGTCCAACGGAAAGAATCAATGCTATCGCTCCGACTAGCCATACGTCCGGAGCCGACCGGACTTTGGGCATGACGCACCACCTCAGGCATGGGAAAGTAGGGACAAGCCCCCTACTTACAAGGTATGCGCCGATTCCTTAAACATGCGCCCGCGGTCTTCGAACGAAGGGAACATATCCCAGCTCGCGCAAGCCGGCGAGAGCAGGACGGCATCCCCCCGGCGAAGCGAGCCGGGCTGCGGCTTTCGTCGCTTGGCGGATGACGGATTCGGCGTCACCTTCAGCATCGACCACCGCCACATTCGCCATACCCGCCAGCTCCGCCACCCGCGCGAGCTTGCCGCGGGTCTCGCCGAGCAGGACGAGCCCCTTGATCTTGGGGGATCCGAACAGCGGCAGCAGCTCCATGTAATCGGAGCCGCGGTCGAGTCCGCCCGCGATCAGGATCAAAGGCTGCTCGAACGAACCGGTCGACATGAGCGTTGCGACCGGGTTCGTCGCTTTGGAGTCGTTGTAGTAGCGGACTCCCGCTGCTTCGAGCACGAACTCGAGACGATGCTCCACGCCTCCGAAATCCCGGAGAGGAGCCGCAAGCAAGGCCGGCTCGACCCCGATCGCGATGCACGCGGCGACGGCGGCCAGCGCGTTCCCCGCGTTATGCCTTCCCGGAACGCCGAGCTCCCGGACGGCGACGATGGCCTGCTCCGTCCCGTCCCCGCTGCGGTATACGATCGTCCGCTCCGGCTCGCCGGCGTTGTCCGGCGCCCCGGCGGCTTCGTAAGGAGGCTCGATGCAGACGCCGCTCTCGAGCCTGCGATAGAGCGAGAACGGAATCAGGCGCGACTTCAAGCCGGCTTCGATCGCCGCGCAAGCCGGGTCGTCCGCATTCAGCACGGCTGTATCCTGCTCCGTCTGGTTCGCGAACAACTTCGCTTTTGAGGCGACGTAGTCGTCCATCGAGCCGTGATAATCGAGATGCGTCTCCGCGATATTGAGCAGCAGGCCGACCTGCGGCCGGAAGCTGCTCGTGCCTTTCAGCTGGAAGCTGCTGAGCTCGGCGACGAGCACGCTGCCTGCATCCGCTTCTTCCGCCGCTTCGCACAGAGGCCGGCCGATGTTGCCCGCGACGATCGGACGCCGGCCAGCCGCTTCCAGCATGCGGCCGATCCAGGTCGTCGTCGTCGTTTTGCCGTTGCTGCCGGTAATGCCGATGATCGGCGCCGGCGACAGCAGGCCCGCCACCTCGACCTCGGTCACGACCTCGACGCCAAGAGCCAGCGCCGCGGCAACAGGCGGAGCGTTGTACGGAATGCCGGGATTCTTGACGAGCAGGGCCGTCTGGGCATCGACCAGATCGTCGGGATGATGCCCGCAGATGACTTCGATTCCGAGCGCGGCCAGCTCGGCGGCTTCCGGACTCTCTTCCGCAGGCTTGCGGTCGTTGACCGTTACATTCGCTCCCAGGCGGTGGAACAGCCTGGCGACCGCGGCTCCGCTGCGCGCCAAGCCGAGCACGACGACGCGGCGATTCCGGTATGTGGACGGATGATTCATGCCAATCTCTCCTTTTATGTAGCCAAACGGCTATGCCGTCCGTTGCCGGACGGAGTCATTTCGCATGGATGGCTAGAATACGCTAAGCTTCAAAGGTGTCGGAGCGGGCTCATGCGGAGCGGATGCCGATCCGATGCATGCGCCGGCAGCTCCGCATCTCCTCTGAAGGAAAAGAAACCGCCAAAGCGAACGGCCTCGTCCTCATGGAGAGGGAAGGTTCCGAACGCCCGGCGGCACTTGTAGCTATGCTGCGTCCGGCATTCGCTTCCCCCTTGAGGGCGGCAGCCGCGGCTCGTCAGCCTCCGGTGACCCGGTAGAGTACGAGACCGGCAGCGGCCAGCACGAGTCCGGCCGTCCAGAATACGGTAACGACCTTCCATTCCGACCATCCCGACAGCTCGAAATGATGGTGGATCGGGCTCATGCGGAAAATCCGCTTGCCGCCCCGGAGCTTGAACGAGCCGACCTGGAGAATGACCGAGATCATCTCGAGGACGAATACGCCGCCGATCAGAATGAGCAGAATCTCCGTCTTGGTCAGGATCGCGACGGCCGCGAGGCCGCCGCCGATTCCGAGCGAGCCGGTGTCGCCCATGAACACCTTGGCCGGATGCGCGTTGAAAATAAGAAATCCAAGCGCGGCTCCGACGAGCGCGGCGGAAAATACGGCGCTCTCATGCTCCGTCGCCTGCATCGCGATGATGGTGAACGCCCCTGCCGCGATCGCGCTCGTCCCGGCCAGCAGGCCGTCCACTCCGTCCGTGAAGTTGACCGCATTGGTCGTAGCGAAAAAGATGATGACGACAAAAGGATAATAAAGCCATCCGAGATCCCAGCTGAAATCCGTTCCGGGAACGGCAATCTCCGTGCTCTGTCCCATCCGGTGCAGCAGCACGCAGACGATGATGCTGAAGAGCAGCTGCCCGGCGAGCTTCTGCTTGGCCGTCAAGCCAAGCGAGCGCTTGAGCACGATCTTGATGTAATCGTCCATGAAGCCGACCAGGCCGAAGCCGAGAGCGCCGACGAGCAGCACCCAGAATTCCGTCGTTTTCTCCGAGAACTTCAGGAAAGCGACGAGAATGGCAAGCATGATGATGATGCCGCCCATCGTCGGCGTTCCCGATTTTTTGAGATGGCTCTGTGGCCCTTCCGTGCGCACCTGCTGTCCGAACTTAAGCCGCCTCAGCAGGGGGATGAACAGAGGTCCGAGTATAACTGCTAGAAGAAACGATACGCCAAGTGTCATCAGTATGACCAGCATGTCCATGCTTTCACCCCCTCAAGGTCAGCGCTGAAGCGCTTCTACGACCCTTTCCATATGCATCGTCCGGGATCCCTTCACCAGCACGAGATCGCGGGGATCAAGCTCCGCCGCAAGGGCGCCGATGAGGGAATCCTGGTTGTCGAAATGCCGCACCGCAGCCGCGGCAGACGAGCCGAAGGAAGCTGCCGCTCCTTCGGAAGTGTGAATGGACAGGGCTCCGCAGGTAAGAACCGCGTCCGCCTTGTCCGGCGTGATGTATGCGCCCGTCTCGCGATGCAGGGCTTCTTCGGCTGCGCCGAGCTCGCGCATGTCCGACAGCACGATCCATTTGCGGCGGTAGCCGGACAGTCCCGCTACGAGATCGACGGCCGCCCTGACGGCGGTCGGGTTGGCATTGTAGGCGTCATTGAGAATGAGCGCCCCGTTGGACGCCTTCATCGGCTGGATGCGCATGCCCGTCAGCTGCATCGACGCAAGGCCGGCGGCAGCCGCTTCAGGCGGGATGCCGCATGCCGCCGCCGCGGCGATGGCCGCCAGCGCGTTATGCACGTTGTGCACGCCGGGCACCGGAATCTCGATGCGCAGCGAATGATACGACGGCGGGGCATCCTTGCCGGCCGGCGAGTACGCCGCCGCGGCTCCGCTCTGCACCGAGAACGAAGTCGATACGGCGCCGACCTGGATGTCGGCCGCTCTCCAATCCGCATTGGAAGAGGCGCCGAACGTCCGCACGGCCGCATGTTCCGGCAAGGCCGTCTTCTTCAGCTGCTCCCGGATCAGAGGCTCATCCGCGCTGACGATCAGCAGTCCGCCCGGCTTCAAGCCCTCGGCGATCTCAAGCTTGGCTTGGGCGATCGCCTCTCTGGAGCCGAGCTGCAGCAGGTGGGCGTCGCCGATATTCGTAATGATCGCGATGTCCGGCCGCGCAATTTCCGTCAGCAGGGCGATCTCGCGCAGTCCGCTCATGCCCATTTCCAGCACGGCCGCCTCATTGTCTTCAGCGAGCGACAGCACGGTAAGAGGCAGTCCGATGTGATTGTTCAGATTGCCGGCCGTCTTGTGCACCCGCAGCGTTGAGCCGAGGGCGGCGGCCACCATATCCTTGGTCGTCGTTTTGCCGTTGCTTCCGGTAATGCCGACGATGGTTGTCTTGAGCTGGCTGCGATAGGCCGAGGCAAGTCGCTGCAGCGCGGCAAGCGTATCGTCGACGAGCACGAGCGGCTTGCCGGCCAGACCTGCAGGAATTTCACGATCTTCTTGCCAGAACGAAGCCGAGGCTCCGTTAGCCAGCGCAGCTTCGGCATAGAGATGTCCGTCGAAATTATCCCCGGACAAAGGAACGAACAGCCTGCCGTCTCCCGCCTCGCGGGAATCCTTGTAGACGCCCTGTACGGACAGGTCGCTCCATTCCCCCGGCGCGGCGGCCGTATTGCCGGCAGCTATGTATCCGGGCCCGAGCCTGCCCGAGCTCATGGCTGCGATTTCGCTGAGCATCCGTGTAATCATTTTCGTAGTCCCCTTAACGCATCTCGGGCGACCAGGCGATCGTCGAAGTCATGCGAGACGGCGCCGACGATCTGATAGGTTTCATGGCCTTTGCCCGCAATCAATACTACATCTCCCGGGCTTGCCATTTCAACCGCTTTTTCAATAGCGGTCCGGCGGTCCGGCTGGAGCTCGTAGCGGTCTGGCGGCACGTTGGCCTTCTGCAGCCCGACCTCGATGTCGAGCAGGATCGTATCCGGGTTTTCAGTCCGGGGATTGTCGGAGGTGACGATGGTGTAGTCCGCATAGCGGGAAGCGATCTCTCCCATGATCGGACGTTTCGTCCGGTCGCGGTCTCCCCCGCAGCCGAATACGCAGATGACTTTGCGAGCCGCGAATTCCTTGACGGCCTTCAGCACGTTCTCCAGCCCGTCCGGCGTATGGGCGTAATCGACGACGACGGCAAAGTCCTGGCCTTCGTTGACCGATTCCACCCGTCCCGGAACGCCGGATACGCGCTCCAGGCTGGCCTTGATCTCCTCCAGGGGGATGCCCTCGATCAGGCCGGCCGCAAGGGCGGCCAGCGCGTTGTAGACGTTGAACTTGCCGACCATCTGCAGCGTGATGTCGGCGCTGCCCGCGAAAGTATCGACATGGAAGGAGGTGCCTCCCGCCGCAATGGAGATGTCCGAAGCCCGCACATCGGCTTTCGACTCGACTCCGTAGGTGACGACTTCTGCCGAAGTGAGCGCGCGGTAGCGCTCCGCAGCCGGATCGTCGGCATTGAGCACGGCGTAGCTCTGCTCGCCGGAGCCGTATTCATTGCCCAGACGCGAGAACAGCAGGCCCTTGGCTTCACGGTACACGTCCATCGTGCCGTGATAGTCCAGATGGTCCTGCGTCAGGTTGGTGAATATGGCGGTGCGGTAGCGGACTCCCTTCACCCTGCCCTGCTCCAGCGCGTGGGAGGAAACCTCCATCACCGCATGCGTCGAGCCGGCCTCCAGCATGGCGGCCAGGTCGCGATGCAGGTTGAGCGCCTCCGGCGTCGTCCGGCTCATCGGGTAGGATCTGCCTCCGTAACGCATCTCGATCGTGCCGATGACGCCGGGACGGAGGCCGCGGTCGGCGAGAATGCTTTCGATCAGGTACGTGGTCGTCGTTTTGCCGTTGGTTCCCGTGACGCCGATAACCTTCAGCTTGCGGCTGGCATGTCCGTAGAAATAATCCGCAAGAACGGCCATGGCGAGCCGGCTGTCGTTCACGAGCAGCTGAGGCACGGCGAGATCGAGCCGCCTCTCCACGACAAGCGCGGCCGCTCCCTTCTCTACCGCCTGAGCGGCGAAGTCGTGTCCGTCCTGGGTATGTCCGGGCAGACAGAGGAACAGGCAGCCCGGCTTGACCTCCCTGGAATCATGCTCGATTCCCGAGATCGGGACGCCGCCGTCCCCGATAAGTCGCGATGTGATGAGTTGCGATGCCAGTTGTTCCAAACGCATAGTCTTTCTCCTCTCTATTTGCTCCATAACAGTTGCCATCTTGAACCTTCAGAGCGGCCGCCTCTCCCGAACCCCGGATTCCCTCGCGCCCTGCAATGCGTGGAATCCGGGCTTCGAAGACGAGCGCCCGCGCTTCCGCACGTCCCTTCCTGTCGTGCGGCGGGGCTCAATGATCGGCGTGAGCATCCGCGTCGCCGGGAAGGTCGGCGTCGCTGCCGAGATAGATCCGGATCGTGGAGCCCTTGTCGACGCGGGCGCCGGCCGCCGGAGCTTGCCGGATGACCGTATTGCCGCTGCCGGCCGAGCTCAGGTTGAAGTTCATGTTCATGTCCTCGTAGATGTCGGAGACGGTTTTGCCGACGAGGTTCGGGACGGTCACGATCGGAGTCTCGCCGTATTTGTACTTTTTGCCGATCTGGGCAGAGCTTTTGGGAACACCCATATATTGAAGGGAATCTTCCAGAATGTTCCTCACGATCGGCGCGGCTACGACGCCGCCGAACTGGATGCCCTGCGGATTGTCGACCGCGACGTACACGACGATCTTCGGATTGTCGGCCGGAGCGACGCCGATGAACGAGACGATATGCTCATTGGGCGAATAGCGGCCGTTGATGACCTTCTGGGCCGTGCCCGTCTTGCCTCCGACGCGATAGCCGTCGATGAAGGCGTTGCCGCCCGTGCCGAGCGCCACGACGCTCTCGAGCGCCTCGCGGACCTGCGCGCTCGTCTTCTCGGAGATCACTTTGCGCACCGGCTCCGGCTGGATTTCCTGCACGACCTTGCCGGTCTCCGGATTGGTCCATGCCTTGGCCAGATGGGGCTCATACAGCGTGCCGCCGTTCACGGCGGCGGACACCGCAGCGATCTGCTGGATCGGCGTCACCGATACGCCTTGGCCGAATGCGGTCGTCGCAAGCTCTACAGGCCCGACCTGGCTCAGCTTGAACAGGATGCCGTTCTCCTCGCCTCCAAGATCGATGCCCGTCTTCTTGCCGAAGCCGAAGTCCTTAATATACTTGAACAGCGTATCTTTGCCAAGCCGATTGCCGAGCGCCACGAAGCCCGGGTTGCATGAATTCTGCACCACTTCAAGGAAAGTCTGGCTTCCATGTCCCCCTTTTTTCCAGCAGCGCAGCCTTGCGCCGCCGATCTCCACCGCTCCCGGATCGAAGAAATGCTCGTTCTTGAGGTTGACCTTGCCTTCCTCCAGAGCGGCGGACAGGGTGATGATCTTGAATGTCGATCCCGGCTCGTAGGTCATCCATATCGGCAGGATCCGATTGTATACTTCGGCCGGATACGCGTTGTAATTGCCCGGCTCGAAGGTCGGGCGGCTCGCCATTCCGAGCACTTCGCCGGTATTGGGATCCATCGCGATGGCGATGGCGTCGTTGGCCTTGTACTTGGTCATGGCCTGGTCGAGCTCCCGCTCCATGATCGTCTGGATCTGCTTGTCGATCGTCAGCTCCAGATTGAGCCCGTCCGTCGGCGCCTGATAGCGGTCCGTCGAGCCCGGCATCATCTCTCCTTTGGCGTCGGACAGATAAGAGATGCTGCCCTTGACTCCCTTGAGCTTGTCGTCGTATTTCTTCTCGATGCCGGTAAGCCCGCCGTCCACGCCCGTAATGCCGAGCACGCTCGCCGCAAGCTCGCCGAACGGATAATAGCGCTTGTTGTCCTCGGCGACAACGATGCCCGGCAAGCCGAGCTTCTTGATCTCCAGCGCCTTGTCCAGGGAAATCTTGAGACCTTCGGGCTTGATGATGACGCTCATGGCCTTCTTCTTGAGCAAGCCGAGCAGCTTCGTCTCCGAGATGCCGAGGACAGGGGCGAGCGTTTTGGCCGTGCCTTCCTTGTCCTTGATCTGCACCGGAATCGCGACAATCGTCGGCGAGCTGACGTTGTAGGCCAGCTTCGTGCCGTTGCGGTCCGTAATATCCCCGCGGTTGGGGGCGAATGCGACTTCGCGCCTCCAGTTGTCCTCCGCCTTGGCCGACAGCTCTCCGCCGCGGACCAGCTGGACATAGCCCAGCCGTGCGATAAGCGCGACAAAACCGACCAGAACGACGACAAGCGCTAGAAAGAGGCGGCGCCTCAAGGTGACATTGGAAACTTTCATCCGCACGTTCCCCTCTCGTCCGTTAACATGGGACAGGTACAGTCTGTCCGTACAAGTTAACGTATTCGGGAAACCAGCGGCGTATGCCAAGCCATGGGCGGCCGGCTTCGGCCGGCTCGGCAGCCAAAACGCCGGCCGGCGCCGCATCCAGCGTCAGAAATGCCGCACCG
>NZ_CBRA020000237.1:0-7384 GCF_000469945.2 Paenibacillus sp. P22
AGCCAGTCACCATTCACTGGCACGGCGYTCCWGCTCCGCCATCKCGCCGCCGCGGCCTTCCAGCTTCGCCGCCGTCGCCTCCGCCGCCTCCAGCTCGTCCAGCCTCGCATTGAGGCGGGAAGCCTCCGCGAGCTTCGTCCGCTGCGCTTCATAAGCGGCTTCCGCTTCCAGCCGCTCACGCTCCAGCCCCGTTGCCAGGCTGCCGAAATAAACGGCTTCCTCCTCCAGCCCTTCCATCAGGCGCGAAGGAGCCGCATGCTCTTGCGCCAGCAGCTCTTCCAGGCGGCTTCCTTCCCGGACAGGAAGACTCGCGCGCACCTGCTCGCTCATATACAGCAGCCGCTGACGGTTGTCCTTGGCCGCCTCCCGCAGCTCGCGGCTGCGCCTTGCGAAGCTTTCCTCCAGGCTGCGGTAAAGCCCCGTCTGGAACAGGCGGCGCAAAATTTCTTCCTTGTTCTCGGTGTCGGAGGTCAAAAGCTTGCGGAACTCCCCTTGCGGCAGCATGACGATCTGGATGAACTGGTCGCGGCTGAGGCCGACGATCTCCTCCAGCTTGGCGTCGACCTCCTTGATATGAAAGCGGTCCGTCAGAGGCGCCTCGCCTTCGGCGGTAAGCTCGTACAGCTCCGCCTTGCCGCCCGTCTCGCTCTTGTTGCCGGCCTTGCGATGGGGCATCTGCCTGAATACCCGGTACTTGCGGCCTCGTGCGGCAAATACGAGCTCCACCGACGTCGGCGTATCGTCCCCTGCGAAGTGGCTCCGGAGCATCCTCGCCTCCGCCCGGTCCTCGCCGCTCGCGGTGCCGTAGAGCGCATAACAGACCGCATCGAACACCGTCGTCTTGCCCGCTCCCGTCTGTCCGGAGATGACGAACAGGCCGCGCTCGCGCAGCGGCTCGAAATCGATCGCTTCCCCGTTCCGGTAGGGCCCGAAAGCAGTCAAAACCAGTCTGATCGGCCTCATCGCCCCGCCCCCTCTTCCTGCAGCACTTCGGCATAGACCCGCCCGAACAGCTCTCTCTTTTCCTTGCTGAGCTCGGCGCCCTTCACTTCACGGTAAAAGGCATCGAACAGATCGACCGGATCGCGGTCGCGGCGGGCTTTCGCCCCTTCCGGTCCATCCCCAGGCTCCGGCGGAAGCAGGCCTGCGGCCGGCCTCCTCTCGACATGGAGAGCGTTAGGGTAGACGGAACGGACTTTCTCCATCGGAAAAAGAACCGGATTCTCGTCCAGCAGCGTAACGAACACATAATCCCCGCTCGGCTCGTGGCTCTGCTCGATCTCGCGGATAGAAGCCGCCACCCTCCGCATGTCCCGGCGGGCGTACAGCGGCCGGAAGCCGGCGGAAGCCTGTCCCGCTCCGTCGAGCTCAACGAGGAAAAAGCCTTTGCGGTGGTGCTCCTCGGACACCGAGTATTTGAGCGGCGAACCCGCGTAGCGGACGTTCTCCCTTTCCACCCAATGGGCCTGATGCAAATGGCCGAGCGCCGTGTAATGGAACGGGCGGAAATATTCCGCCTTGACATGCTCCGCCCCTCCGATCGAGAGCGGCCGCTCCGATTCGCTTGTGTTCGCCTCCGGCACGCCGCCGGGAGTGACGAACGCATGCCCCACCAATACATGGCGAGCCTGAGGCTCCATTTCAGCCTTGATGCGGTCCGTGATCGCCTTCATGGCGTCGTCGTGGGTGCGGATGTCGTCGTTCCCGAAGGCATGGCGAACCATCGCGGGATCGGCGTAAGGAACCAGATGGAAATGGACCTCGCCATGCTCGTCGGACAGGACGACGGGCCCGCTGTCCGCCTTCAGCGCCCCGGCGAGATGCAAGCCCCGGCGGGACATCATGCGGGTGCCGAAGCTGATCCGGTCCGGACTGTCATGATTGCCGGAGATGGCGAGCACGGGCGTGTCCAGCTCGATGACGAGGCGGTAAAGCGTCTCGTCGAGCAGCTCCACCGCCTCGGTAGGCGGCACGGCGCGGTCGTACAGATCGCCGGCGATGACGACGGCATCCGGCCGCTCCTCTTCCACCGCGCGCACAAGCTGCTCCAGGACATGCCGCTGGTCCTCCGTCATATAGACTCCCTGAACGAGCTTGCCGAGATGCCAGTCTGCCGTATGTAGGAATTTCACCGCTTACCGCTTCCTTTCTATGTCGCGAACGCCGGGCGATCCGGCCGTCCCCGCGCCTTCGGATTCTATCACGCTATGACTCTATCAATGAACATATGTTCTTATACAGTAGCATTAGCCATCCTCAAAGACAACCCCTGCGGAAGCTGCAAATGTACCCATTCCAGCCCTATGGAGAAGCTGAAATCGCGCCGCCGGAACGGACTCTCCCTTCGCGGGTGAAAACCATCCGATCCATTCCGCGCAAAAAGGCGGCGCCTGCGGCGCCGCCTTGCTGCAAAAAGCAGCCCTCGTTGATCGCATGCCCGGAAAGCAAGCTTTGGATCTCCATTGTCAGAATCAGCAACCTGAAAAATTCGATGATCCCAAGATCTACAAGCTATGTACCTCGAAAATCGCAAACTTCAAGTAATGCCCTTCCGCAACGCCGAGCAGCTGCGGGTGGTCCTTGCCCGCCGCCCGCCATTCCACCAGCTTGAGCGACTTGCCCGCATCCGCCGCCGCTTCGAGGATCGTCTCCAGGAACAGCTCCGGCTTCATATGGTAGGAGCAGCTCGCCGTGACGAGATAACCGCCCTCGTTGACAAGCTTCATGCCGTGCAGGTTGATATCCTTGTAGCCTCGGCATGCGCCCTCGACCGCGCCTTTCGTCTTGGCGAAAGCCGGAGGATCGAGAACGACCACATCCCAGGTCCGCCCTTCCCCTCCCAGCTTCTTGGACGTGTCGACGGCCTTCCCTCCGGAGGCGCGCGCCGTCCGCTCCTCCAGTCCCTTCACCTGCTGGCGCAAATATTGGAACGCGTCGTCCACGACGAATTCAACCCGGTCGGTGAAGCCGTTCCGTTCCACATTGCGCTTGGCCGTATCGATCGCATGCTCGGAGACGTCCAGGCAGGTGACTTTTTTCGCCCCGTATTTGCAGGCATGCAGCGTGAAGCTGCCGGTGTGGGCAAAACATTCCAGCACGGTCGCCCCGTCCCAAAGCGGGTAGGTGACGGCTTTGCCGCTTTTGTTGACCGGAACGAGCACGGTGCCGGGCTCGGAGGCCGATGGACCGGATGCCGGCGCGGCCAGCCGCGCTTCCTCAGGCAGCTCGTCCACTGGACGCGGCTGAAGCGTGATGCCGCTGCGCTTGCCCCAGCCTTTCATGAGAGGCTCGATGGCAGCCCGGTTCTCCCGCTGATCGTAGAAATAGCCCGTCTTTTGCCCCTGGGCGATATCGACCTCCATGAGAAGGCCGTTCTCCGTAATTTCCACGATGGATGGGCAATCGCCGTAAAGGACGCCCGTCCGCTCCTCCAAGCCTTCGAGGCGCCGCACGCCGACGTCGCTGCGCTCATAGATGCCTCGCGGACGGAATACTTCGACGAGCGCGGCGACGATGGCTTCGCGCTTCAGATCCAGCCCAAGAGTCAGAATCTGGACGACGAGAACGTCCGCGAACCGGTCGACGACAAGTCCGGGCACATAATCGGCCTCTCCATAGACGAGTCGGCAGTCCGCATCCGCAACGAAGCGCTCCCGGTACTCCTTGGCGCGGCTGAACTTCTCCTCAAAGAAAGCCTGATCCAGCTCCTGCTCCGGCTGACGGGAAACGATTCTCACGCGGATCTGCGACTGGGGATTCCAGTATCCCGAGGCGATATACCTGCCGTTCGAGGCGTGCACGTCCACCATCGCTCCCGGCTCCGCCTCGCCCTCCATCCGCTCGACTTCTCCGGCGTAGACCCAGGGATGCCCCTGCTCCAGCCTTCTCGTTTTTTTCTTGACCAATACAGCCTTGGCTCTGCTCACGCTATCATCCTTCCATTGTCCAGGCAGACCGTCACGGTTCGGCCTGCTTGTCATTCTTGTCCGCTGCGAATCATAGATTAGGATAGGGAAATCGGGGTTTAAAGGCGCGCTAACGTCTTCGGAGAAAAGCGCTTCATAGCACGCACCCTGTGTCCTGTTCCTCCAGACCCTTCCATCTGCTTCGCTGGCTTGTTGCTTCTACAATTCATCTTAAATAAATGTGGGATAGATCCACCCTGCCGCTACTGCCCGTCCAACGGCAGCTGCTGGTCCAGGAGCTTCCCGGAATCGCCGCACAAAAAGGAGACCTTCATCATGCTCACTGCCATTGTGCTTCCGGCCGCGTTCGGCTTCGCCGTCTTCATGCTCGGCATGAAGCTGATGGAAGCTGCGCTCCACCGCGCAGCCGGACGCTGGCTTCAAGCTGCAATCGAGCGCTTCACACGCACGCCTCTGCACGGCCTCCTGACCGGCGCCGCGGCGAGCGCGGTGCTGCAAAGCAGCACCGCCGTCACCGTCATCGCCATCGGCATGGTCAACGCCGGCGTCATGGCCTTTCCCCGAACGATCGGAATCGTGCTCGGCACCAACATCGGCACCTGCCTGACGACCGAGCTGATCGGCCTTGATCTGGACCGGCTCGCCGGCCCGCTGCTGCTGCTCGCCCTGGCCGGATGGCTGCTGACCGCCCTGCTCGGCGAAATGAGCTCCTCGGCAGGCCTTCGCAGGCAGCGCTGGCTTCGCCCTCTGCGCAGCGCTTCGCTCGTCCTGGGCGGCTTCGCTCTTATTCTCTCCGGCATCGCCGTCATGAAATCGATCGGCGACGCCGTTCAGAACAGCCTATTCTTCCACTGGTTCATGGACCGGTCGGGGGACAGCCTTCTCTGGGGACTGCTGGCAGGGGCAGCCTTGACCGCGGCCGTCCACAGCAGCGCCGCCGTCATCGGAATGGCGATGACCCTCGCCGCATCGGGCGTGCTTCCCATGGAGCTGGGCGTCGCCATCGTGCTCGGAGCCAACGTCGGCACCTGCCTCACCGCCGTGCTCGCCTCCATCGGCGGCACCCGGGCAGGAGCCAAGGTGGCCTGGTTCCACGTCGCGCTCAATGTCGGCGGAGCGCTGCTGTTCCTGCCCTTCACGGGCTGGCTAGCCGCCGCCTCCGCCTGGTTCGGCGGCGGCCCCGCTTCGCAGCTCGCCCATGCCCAGACGCTGTTCAACGTCCTCTGCTCGCTGATCGTGCTGCCGCTCTGCTACATTCCGCGGCTCCGCATTCCGAACAAGAGCCCCGCCCCTAAATAGTAGGGACGGGGCTTCTTGCCTCTGCCTGTCTGGCCGCTTGAAAGCTGTCAGCCGGGAACTCCCGAGAGCGGCGCCTCAGCGACTCGCTTCTTTGCCGCTTAGACCAGCCGTCCGACTCGGCAATCCGCTTCTTCGCCGCTTAGGTCGGGCAACGCTTTAGCGATCCGTCTCTTCGGCGCTTAGGCCGAGCAGCCGGAGCGCGCCCGCGACGATCCGATCGTTGTTGTCGTAGCCGGATTGGCGCTGCTTGCGCCATGCCTCCTCGGGCTCGAACCAGTCGACGCCGCGTATTTCCTCCACCTGGGCATGAAGAGTACCGCCCGTCGCTTCCACGAGGTAATAGTGGACTTCCTTGTCCACGACGCCTTTCGTCTCGTGGCGGTACTGGTATTTGATCTGGGCGATCGGCTCGATGATGCGGCCTTCCATCCCCGTTTCTTCGACGATTTCGCGCAGGGCGGTTTGCTCCACCGTTTCTCCGGGCTCCATTTTCCCTTTGGGAAGGGATACTTTGCCGTAACGGTCCTGGATCAGTTGAATTTGCAGCCCATTTTCCGGCGTCCGTCTGTACACGACCCCGCCTGCTGAAATTTCCTTCATGCGCTCCTTATCCTCCCGATAATGATTTCCGTTGTCCACGATGAGTCCGCCGCCGGAGCCTGATCAGGCTCCGGCTTTTTCCGTCAGGCTCGGCGCTTCTTCCTGGACGCTGACAAGAACTCCGCGGCTCTCGTTGACTCCGGCTTCCGTGATCCGCACGCGGCACAGCTTGCCGACAAGCGCTTCGGAGCCTTCGAATACGACCTGGATGTAGTTGTCCGAGTAGCCCATGATCAGTCCCGCTCCCGCCGAGCCTTTGTGCTCGCGCTCCGGAATGACCTCCAGGACATGGCCGACGTGCTTTTCCGCATAAGCCAGCTGGAGAGATTCCGACAGGTCGATCAGCTTATGGACGCGCTCGTTTTTGATTTCCTCGTCGACCTGGTCTTCCATGCGCGCGGCAGGAGTGCCGGTCCGTTTGGAATAAGGGAACACATGCATTTCGGAGAAGCCAAGCTCCTTCATGTACCGGTAGCCCGCCTCGAACTGCTCCTGACTCTCGCCCGGGAACCCGACGATGACGTCCGTCGTGATCGCCACGCCCGGCATCGCTTCATGCAGGCGCTTGATCGTCGCCGCGAACTCTTCGGTCGTGTACTTGCGGCGCATGCGCTTCAGCACGGTATCGTCGCCGGCCTGCAGCGGAACATGGAGATGGCGGCACATCTTGGAGGATTTGTTGAGCACTTCGATCATGTCCTCGTCGATCTGGCTCGCCTCGATCGAGCTGATGCGGATGCGCTCGAGACCGTCCACCTTGTCCAGATCCCACAGCAGGTCGGACAGCTTGTAGTTGTCCAAATCGTCGCCGTAGCCTCCGGTATGGATGCCGGTCAGGACGATTTCCTTGAAGCCGGACGCGACCAGGCTGCGGGCCTGCTCCACGACGCTCTTGGGATCACGGCTGCGGGACAGCCCCCGCGACCACGGAATAATGCAGAAGGTGCAGAAGTTGTTGCAGCCTTCCTGGATTTTCAGAAACGCGCGGGTGCGGTCCGCGAAGTCGGGCACGTCCAGCTCCTCGAACTCGCGCGTCTTCATAATGTTGCGCACGGCGTTGACCGGCGTGCGCTCGTCCTGCACCTGACGGATATAGTCCATCAGCTTGTCGCGGTCCTGCGTTCCGATGACGAGATCCACGCCCGGAATGTCCAGAATCTCGGCCGGGGACGTCTGCGCGTAACATCCCGTCACGGCGATGACCGCCTCGGGATTGCGGCGGATGGCGCGGCGGATGATCTGCCGGCTTTTCTTGTCCCCCGTGTTCGTCACGTGGCATGTATTGATGAGGTATACGTCGGCCGTCGTCGTGTCGAAGTCGACCTGCTCGTACCCTTCATTCTTGAACAGCTGCCAGATGGCTTCGGTATCGTAAAAGTTGACTTTGCAGCCCAAGGTGTAGAGTGCGACCGATGGCATCTTCTTCATCTTCCTCCCATTTCGCCGGATTCGTACATCAGGCAGGCCAAGCCTGCCAGAGGTGCCGTCTCCGCTCTTAAAATTCTGCGCCCGAGCCCGGCCGCCAACGCGCCCGCCGCCGCCGCCCGCTTCCGCTTCGC
>NZ_CBRA020000238.1:0-5625 GCF_000469945.2 Paenibacillus sp. P22
TACGGATTSGGGGAATCGATGGAGGAGCGGGCCCTGCATATGCTTCGCGTCCGCGAAGCGCAGGACGAGTGCAAGGCGCTCGGATATCCTTCTCCCGGCTTCCTGGCTTCATTACGTGGCCGTTCCAGCCGGACAATACGAACCTCAAGCGGGAGAAATCCAAGCCGGAAGAATACCTCAAAATGGTGGCCATCAACCGGATCATGCTGGACAACATCCCGAACATGCAGGCGAGCTGGGTGACGATGGGGCCGGAGATCGGCAAGCAGTCGCTCTCGTACGGAGTCAACGACTTCGGCAGCACGATGCTGGAGGAGAACGTCGTGTCCGCGGCGGGCACGACCCACAAGGTCAACATCGAGCTCATTCTCCAGTATATCCGGGAGGCGGGCAAGATTCCTGCTCAGCGCAATACGCGCTACGACATTCTTCGTGTCTTCCACGACGGGGAGCACGCTGAACGCGACTTCGTCATGCAGAACTAATTGGTTGATTCAGACGCTAGTCCCGGTGAATCGCTCGGAGCGGTTCTCAGGTGACCGGCGTCTTTTTTGGTATGGGCGCGGATTCGGAGCTGCCAAGAGGAGGAGCCTCGGGAACGGATGAACTTGGGGCTGCCGCCAGGCATCCTTTTTTCCAGCTGAAAAAACAGCCCCATGCCGCCTTTCGGGCGGCAACAGGGCTGTAGGGTCATTCAAGAAAAGCTTGCTTGAGCCACTTCGGCTTCTTCCGCGATGATGATGCGGTTTTTGCCGGAGGATTTGGCGGCATAGAGGGCTTTGTCGGTTCGGGCAAAGAAATTCTCCTTGCCTTCGTCCGCATAAGAGGAGAAACCGATGCTCACCGTAATGCGGCGGGTACCAAGCTTGTCGTATACGGCCGAAGAAATCTTGGTCTGCATCGCCTCCAAAATATGAAGGGACTTCTCTGCGGCCCGGTCCGTAAAGATGACGGCAAGCTCCTCGCCGCCGTAACGGGCGACGAAATCGTTCATGCCGGCCTGGGCGCGGACGATCTCCGATACTTTCTTCAGGACGAGATCGCCGGCCCGATGGCCGAACTGATCGTTGACGCTCTTGAAATTATCGATGTCGATCAAGGCAAGCTGCAGCGGCATTCCGCTGACATCATGGTGGTCGATCAGCTTGTCGAGGTATTCATGAAACGTAATATGGTTGTACAGTTCCGTAAGCGCGTCCGTCTTGGCCAGCTTGTCCATGATCGTATTCTTGACCATCAGCTCCTGGTTGAAGCGCGATGTATGGATGTAATACTGGCGCATTTCCTTGCCTCTCGTAATGACCCCCCAGGCCACAAGGCTGAATGCCCCCATCATGGCCGTAATGGAAAGCATGCCGACCAGGGAGATATCGAGGTTGTCGTTGAAGAAGTAGAGGCAGAACAGGGACAGCAGGCAAAGGACGTCGGCAAAGACGAGTTTTTTGGAGGAGAAATAAAAAATGGATACCAGCACGGGCAGAAATAGCGCAATGACGATATAGTTCACTTCGATATTGATTTCAACGATGATGAAGGTCATGAGAGCGGAAGCGACCAGCAGCGAATAATCGCGCAGTCTCTCAGACAAATAGCGGATAGCAAACTCTGCCCCGACCAGCACGGAAAGATGGAGCACGGTTGGAAGCAGAATGTATTTCTTGAAGAAGATTCCCGAAGCAAGCGGAGTGATGAAGGCCAGATACAAGAATTCGAATAAGATCATTAGACCGAGCAGGCACCAGAATCCGTTCATCAGCATCCGGTTCCAGCGCGCTCGGGTGAAGTCCAGCAATTGATCGTCCAAATAGAGTCACTCCAGCATGCAAGCTTGGTTACACGTTAATCAATATACCATGAAAAGATCGCCAATCCAATCCTCATTATGAATAGAAAATGTCCGCAGAACCACCTTTTTCCTCCTTCGGAAAATGCTTATTCCAGGCCTTTTGCCCTCCTTCCCGCCGAATATCCGACCATGCCCGGCATATACTAAAGGGAAGGAAAGGGGTTGAGCGCGCATGGAGCTGCTTGTAGTGGATCTCATCGCGGAGGAAGAAGACCGCGGCGAGGCCTTGTGCCGCGAGCTGAACGGGGCAAGCTCCGGCTTGGCGGAAGATGCGGAGCGATTGTGGGACTGGACGCCGGGAGCGTCCGGCCGCAGGCTGATCTGCACGGCCCGGCTGCCCGGATTCTCTCTCTCCGAGCACGGAGGGCTTGTCTATGCGCAGGCCGCAGCCAGGCTGTCGGGCTACATCGTCGAGCGTTACGAGCCGGTGCTCATCCGCACGATCATCCGCAAGCAATTTCATTATACCGGCGATGAAGAGATCGCTACTATAGAGCAGTGCTGCAGGCTGGTCCTGTCCGGGGAGCAGTGGCAGATCGAGGAGCCGCAACCGCTCGCTGGAGGAGAGGCGGGCAGCCGCGGGCAGCGGGAGGCCAGAGTGGCCGCCGAGCTGGAAGGCTTCCTTGCGGAGAATACGCGCCTCAACCTCCAGGGGTTCGTGACGTTCAGGCTGCAGGGCTATTGGCAGGAGCTGCGGGAAGCGGCGGAGTATGCGGTCGAGGAATACGTCATGGATAAGCAGTATCAGGAATTCATTTCCCTGCTCAAATATTTCGTGGCGGTGCAGCCGAGCCGCCGCAAGCTGGTCCATGTCGTCCAGGATGACGGACAGGAAATCCAGCTTCTGGACGCGGATTTCCTGCCGCTGGACACCCGCTCCGAGGACCGCGCCATCGCCGAGCTGGTGGATGCCGAGCTCAATGTGGAGGATATGGTCCTGAGCAGCCTGATTACGGCGGCGCCGGCCTCGATCCGCATCCATACCCCGACTCCGGATCATCAGGTCATCCGTACGATCCAGGCCATTTTCGAGCAGCGCGCCGAAGTATGTCCGGGCTGCCGCGATTGCGGAATCGGCGGGAACTCCCAGGCTTTGGGCGCCGGAGAGCCTTGACGGGCAACGTCCCGCTTCTATATAATGTGGTCAAAGCATTGATGAAGACATGCGGCGTTTGACGCGCGTCCCAGAGATAGGAATCCCGGGCTGAAAATTCCTAACGCAGGCGCAAGCGGCCGTACCCCTTCGAAGCTGCATGATGGAACCCGGCACGTCCGGAAAGTAAGTGATGCCGGCCTAATCCCCGTTATAGGATCCCAGAGAACGCCTCGGCGTTGAATTAGGGTGGAACCACGGGTCTGAACGTACAGCACTCGTCCCTTTGCGGGACGCAGTGCTTTTTTGCGTCCTTATGATCCTATTTATAACTCAGGAGGCGGCATGACAATGGCAATTGAAATCAAGCTTCCCGACGGCGCGGTCCGTGCTTACGAGCCGGGAGCGACGATCGAGGACGTAGCGGGATCCATCAGCTCCGGACTGCGGAAAAACGCGGTGGCGGGCAAGCTGGACGGAAAAGTCGTGGATCTGAACACGGAGATCAAGGACGGATCGCTGGTCGAAATCGTCACGCTCGATTCGGCGGACGGACTAGAGGTATACCGTCACAGCACAGCCCATCTGATGGCTCAAGCGATCAAGCGAATCTATGGAGAAAAGACGGTCAAGCTGGGCATCGGTCCCGTCATCGAGGACGGCTTCTATTACGATATCGATCTGGAGCAATCCATTACCCCTGAGGATCTGGAAAAGATCGAGAAGGAGATGGAGCGGATCATCAAGGAAGATATTCCGATCCGCCGCCGCGAAGTCAGCCGCGAAGAGGCTCTGGCGACGTTCGAGAAGATGGAGGACCCGCTCAAGCTGGAGCTGATCCGCGATCTTCCGGAAGGCTCGGTCATCACCATCTACGACCAGGGCGAGTTCTTCGATCTGTGCCGCGGGCCGCATTTGCCGTCCACGGGCAAGATCAAGGCGTTCAAGCTGCTGAGCGTTGCCGGAGCCTACTGGCGCGGCGATTCCAAGAACAAGATGCTGCAGCGGATCTACGGCACCGCATTTCCGAAGAAGGCGCAGCTGGACGAGCATCTCCATCTGCTCGAGGAAGCCAAGAAGCGCGACCACCGCAAGCTCGGCCGCGAGCTGAAGATGTTCACGTTCTCCAAGGAAGTCGGCCAAGGCTTGCCGATCTGGCTGCCTAACGGCGCCCGCGTGCGCCGCACGCTGGAGCGCTACATCGTCGACCTCGAAGAAAAGCTCGGTTACCAGCATGTCTATACGCCGGTGCTGGCCAATGTCGAGCTGTACAAAACGAGCGGGCATTGGGAGCACTACAGCGAGGACATGTTCCCCAAGATGGTCATGGACAACGAGGAGCTCGTGCTGCGTCCGATGAACTGTCCTCATCATATGATGGTGTTCAAGAGCGACATGCGCAGCTACCGCGATCTGCCGATCCGCGTAGCGGAGCTCGGCACGATGCACCGCTACGAAATGTCCGGCGCCTTGACGGGACTGCATCGCGTTCGGGCCATGACTTTGAACGACGCGCATATTTTCTGCCGTCCCGATCAGATCAAGGAAGAATTCGCGCGTGTCGTCAACCTGATCCGCAAGGTATACGAAGACTTCGGCATCAAGGAATACCGCTTCCGTCTCAGCTACCGGGATCCGCAGGATACGGAGAAGTACTTCCAGAACGACGAGATGTGGGAAATGTCCCAGCGCATGCTGCGCGAGGTCGTCGAGGAGCTCGGCTTGCCGTTCTTCGAGGCGGAGGGAGAAGCGGCGTTTTACGGTCCGAAGCTCGACGTGCAGATCAAGACGGCTCTCGGCAAGGAGGAGACGCTCTCTACCGCTCAGCTCGACTTCCTGCTTCCGGAACGCTTTGAGCTTGAGTACGTGGGCGAGGACGGCAAGAAGCACCGTCCGGTCGTCATCCACCGCGGCATCATCAGCACGATGGAGCGCATGACCGCTTTCCTGCTGGAGAATTTCGCCGGCGCCCTGCCGCTATGGCTGAGCCCTCAGCAAGCACGCGTCATTCCGGTATCCCAGGTGTACGAAGGCTACGCCCGCCAAGTCGAGGAGCAGCTGCTTGCGGCAGGCATCCGCGCAGAGAGCGACCTGCGCAACGAGAAGCTCGGCTACAAGATCCGCGAGGCGCAGCTCGAGAAGATTCCTTACATGCTGATCGTCGGCGAGAATGAAGCCGGAGCCGGAACCGTCTCGGTGCGCAAGCGCGGAGAAGGGGACATCGGAGCGAAGCCGGTAACCGAGCTTGCAGCGGAGCTGGCAGAGGAGATCGCCAAAAAAACCGTTTAGTTGAAGCGAAATTCGACAAAAACTGAATAAGGCCTGCGGGCAGTGGGTAACCTCCGTTTAAAGGGGAGATTACTGACTATGCCCACAGGCTTTTTGTTGTACCGAAAATCCATCTATCTTCTCGTTGTTGCCGCGATTGTCGCCCTCGTCCTCGACTCCGGCCGCGTGACGGTCATAGCCGATTCGGAGTCCGATGCCGCTCTCCGCAAGCTGGAGCAGAGAACCGATGCTGAAAAACGTCCCGTTCCCAAGCGGGCCGGCGTACGTCGGCCCGATCCGAAGGCGGCGGACAAGCCGGCTTCTCCGCCGCTGCCGGCTGTCGCACCGCCTGGGATGCCGGACGCCGCCTCGTCCGCGCCGGAGCAGCCGCAGCAGGACGGGCTTGCCCCGGTCAAGA
>NZ_CBRA020000239.1:0-5693 GCF_000469945.2 Paenibacillus sp. P22
AGGATGCCGAGGATCTCACTCCATCGGCACAATCGCTGATCAAGGCTCCATCAGGAATGCTTCCACCAAGGCCGGGAAGGGGACGCCCTCGCGCTGCGCGGACAAGCCGATGAGCAGGTTGCTCGGAAGCATCTCCTGGTGGAAGGTCGTGATGGCGATATAGAGAGCCGGCAGATGCATGGAAATGAAAAAAGCGGCGATCCGGATCAGCCGCAGGAAGCTGGCGATGTCGAAGCGCTGATAATGGTCCTCCGGCGATTGAAAAAACCGGAAAAACGTCACGGGGCCGAGCAGCACGTAAGGACTGCCGTCCACCACGACGGCGAAATGTCCCTCCAGCAGCCCGGCGGCAGCCTGGTCGGGCCGTTCCGTGTTGAGCACGGTCGGGAACGGGGTGAACGAGGAGTCCTGGATGAACTCCTCGATGTAGCCGCTGTCCAGGACGCTGTCGATGTCGATGTCGTCCAGCCGCCTGCGCGCTTCCTTCACGATCTCGGCATCCACGATGCCGTTCATGTACAGCAGCGACACCTCCGTGCATGTCTCCCGCCCGATGCGCCGCGATTCCACCGTCAATCGCTCCGAGCGGATGATTCGGCGGATGAGGCCGATATTCGTCCGGGCCGACTCCGTGAACGCATGCTGGGGCCCGCGGATGACCGTCTGGGCCGTCGGTTCGCCGACCTGGCGGGTTTCCCCGCCGGCCGCTTCCGCCGCCACCGCTTCGTCGCTGCCTTCGACGAGGAGCAGGCAGCAGCCGAGCAGCAGCGCGTCGAGCGCTTCTTCCAGCGTCCGCACCGGCTCCGTCAAGCCGGTGGAGATCACGTTCAGACGCAGCTGCTCGATGCGGTCCTTGAGCCGGCCTTTTCCCTTGAGGCTGCCGGGCGCCGCTGCCTCCGCCGCCTGCAGCGGCTCAAGGACGTTCTTGCGGATCGCCTCCTCGTCCACGATCCCCTGCAAATACAGCGCCGCCAGCTGGATGCCGGGAAGAGCCCCGCTGGACAGCAGCCGCAGGCGGAGGTCTCCGCTGTGATGGAACTGCATGCGGATTGCATGGGCGTTGGCGGCCAGCGAAGGGCTCAGCGCAGTAGCCGTCTTCCTCCTTCCGAGAGGAGGGGGCTTCGCTGCGCCGCCATTGCCGCCATTGCCGCCGTTGCTGCTGCCGGCTCTTCCTTTGCCGTCCTTGCCGCCGCTGGCGCCCCTGTGGCTTTGGCTGCCGCTTGCGCTGTTTTCCGCCGAGCCGTTTCCGTTTTGGGCTCCAGACAAAACAAACCCCTCCCTTATCCAGAATGACCTTATTCTGGGCATGGGAGGGGATTTTTATCCAGCATTGGTTCGTTGTCCGGGAGCATCATCCTTCAGGGATGAGCCGAATCGCTTTCCCTTGCTTGGATGATTCCGCCGTCGCCAGGAGGGCGGCAAGCGTGCGCATATTGTCCGCGCCCGAGATTTTCGGCTCCCGCTGCTCCCGGATGGAAGCTGCGAATTCAGCCAGGACGCCATGAATGCCTTCCAGCTCTTGCGCCTGAAAGCCGATCCTGCTCTTCGTGCGGCCGTCTGCAATATAGACGCCGTAGCCGTCGCCCAGATCGTCCAGATGGACCGCTCCGCCCTCGAACTGAAATCTCCAGGCGCCTTCCCATGGCGTCGCAGCGCCTTTCGCCAGCAGGCTGCCCAGGTAGAAGACGTTGACGCCTGATTCCGTTTGGTAAACGGCATGCACATGCGGATCGCCTGCATAGCCGCTGCCGGGAGTATTCCACGTCTTTCCCGTCACCTGCGCGATATCGGAATCCAATAGAAACCGGATCATATCGACATGATGGACGCTCATCTCGAGCAGAACGTAATTGTCCATCGTCTTCTGATAAGGCTTGCCCTCATGCCCGTAAAAGAACTCCGATTGAACAAACGACAATCTCCCCAGATTCGCGCTCTGCAGGGTCTGCTTCAAGGCGATCACCGTCGCAAAATAACGGTAGTCTGATTGACCATCACATTGAGCCTGTTCCGGGCTGCAAGCGAATTCAGCTCCTCCGCTTCCTCCAGGGACAGCACGAACGGCTTTTCGATCAGCACATGGAGCTTATGCTCCAATGCGGACTTCGCTATCTCATAATGCACCGGAGAGAAGGCCGAGATGAACACGGCATCCGCATCCGCTTCTCGAAACGCCTGCTCATGGTCGGTGTAGCATAAGCTTTCAGGCAACTTGTTTTTCCGGGCATATTCAGTCACGGCGCTGCGGTTGATATCCACCAGCCCTGCGTAAGCAAAATCTCGGGATGCCAGGACAAAATGCTCGCCCACCCCTTGGCCATGATTGCCCAGCCCTACCTGGATCAGTTTTAGACGCACATTGTTTCCCCCTCCGCTAGTGCTTCTTTACTCCGCATCCGGCCCTTGCCGGTACAAGTAGCCCAGCCGGCAGCCTGGAGCAAGAATGCCGTAGATATAAACAGCCGTCATTTCCTCCGTGACAACGAGCGAATGCTCCTCGCCCTTCCTGGTCAGCACGAGATCCCCGGGACCGATCTCGTATTCATCCCCTTCGGTCGTGCAAATCCCCCTGCCGCTGACGATGATCCAATATTCATTGCAATCATGATAATGCAAGGGAACTTCTTGTCCCGCCTTCAGATGATTGATTCCGTAGTGGTTGATCTCGCTCCAATCCGGAAACAAGGACAACTCCTGCGCCTGCTCCTTGCGAATGACCGGCATTTGAAAACCTCCTGCTGCTGGGATCTCGGTTCAACCTATCCAATATAGCTCAAACAAGGCATGAAAAGGGGAGATTACAGGCGGAAGTCCGCAAAGAACTACCTCGCCTGCAGGGCCGATACGGTTACGCCGATAATCGCGCGCAGTCCTTCCAGCATCATCGGCTGCGGCATGAACGGGACCGAAGGCTGCGCGGCCGCCATCTCCGCCGAGGCGGGAAAATGCACGAAGCCGGCCCGGATCGGCAGCTCCCGGCGACGGATATGGTCCAGCACCCGGTACATCGTGTTGTTGCAGATGTAGGTTCCGGCTGTATTGGAAATTTCGCACGGGATGCCGAGTTCCGCCAGACGCTGCGCCATGGCGCGGATCGGCAGCGTGGAGAACAGTCCGTCCGGCCCCTCCTCGGCAATCGGCTCGTCGGTAGGCCGGGCGCCCCGGTTGTCGCCATGCGAACGGACCGGGACATCCTTGACGTTCACCGCGATCCGCTCCGGCGTAATCGCCGTCCGGCCCTTGGCCAGTCCGCATGCGATGACGGCATCGGGCTTGAACTTGTCCATCTCCTCGATGAGCCGGTCGGCGCATTCGTCGAAATGAACCGGAAGCAGCACCGTGTGCAGCTCCACGCCCTCGAATTGCTCCTCGGCCAGCTTCTCTATCAGCCAGCCCGTCGGATTGACGTCATCGCCTCCGAACGGCTCGAAGCCGGATACAAGCACCTTGATCATATGTACTCACTCTCCTTGTCTTTTCCATAGTAAAACATGCGGGCTCCGCAGGGAACCCGCTCGACCTTTATTTATAGTCCGCCTTGCGCATGCCGATATGCGGCGCTCTGCGGACGCTGATTCTTGATCCAACGTTCAATATGATCTTCCACAAAGCGGATTTCGCTCTCATAGTGCGCCAGGTGTCCCTCGTCAGCCATTTTGTGAAAGGCTGGATTCCCTTTGGCGGCACCGGTCTTCCATATATCGCATAGTGCCGTCAGGCGCTGAACGATCCCCTTCGGCAAATCATCGGGTAAGGTCCATATTTCACGATCGGAGGAATCGGTTCCCAGAAATCTCGGCGCTCCCTCGAACCCTCGTTGTTCCAGCTGTCTTAGAAGCCGATGGACAGAAGGATCCCAATAACCTGTCGGGCGACGAACTGTGCTCGCCATGCGGACAATGTGATCGTGGAACAGCGGGATGCCTCCCGCCTGGAGCCTGATGAGATACGGGTGGAGATGATCGCCCGCCCGATAAATCCGTCGGACTTGATCCCGATTCGCGGCGCTTATCGGCACCGTATCCCGCTGCCGTGCATACCAGGCTATGAGGGCGTGGGATCCGTCATCGCGATTGGCAGCAGCGTGCAGAAATCCATGCTTGGCAAGCGTGTATTGCCCCTTCGGGGAGAAGGAACCTGGCAGCAATATGTAAAGGCTTCTTCCTCCTTGTCTATCGAGAGCCCCCCTTTCATTCCGGACGACGAGGCTTCCCGATCCTATATCAACCCTCTCACGGCATGGATTCTTTGCAAGGAGCTTCTTGGGCGTTCCCCGGATTCCTTCCTGCTCGTCAATGCGTGCAGTTCTGCAATCGGACGCATGTTCGCTCAATTGTCGGCTGTTTTCGGATACAGGCTCATCGCCGTCGTGCGGAGTTCGGACTCTTGGAAGCGAATCGCAACGGAGCTTGATCTCCGATCGAAACTGTTTCATCTGCGGCATTGGATACAAGGAATTTCCGTGGAGGACTGGCAAAATTCCTTCCTGAACATCTTTGCATTGCTTCGTCAAAAGCAGCTCTGCCTGGGAAATATCGAAGCGAGATATCCTTTGGCCAAAATCGCAAAAGCGGTGCAGGCAGCCGAACGACCGGGACGGCAAGGGAAATTGCTGCTCACATGATGAATCCATTCCACGAATCAGCCCAACAGCAAAGGAGCCGTCTGCCCCGGGCAGACGGCTCCTTGCTCCTATGTCGCGCCTCATTCGGCTTCACTTCCCCGCTCCGCCCTTCAGCAGCTCGCCGATCTCCGCCGTATAACGGGACAGCTGCCAGCTGATCTCCGAGCGCATGACCTCCCGCGTCATGCCGAAGTGCTCCTCGTAGCCCCGGCAATAGTAGCGGTGGTACACGACCGAGTTCGACTGCTCCTCCGCGAGGATGCGGATGTTGCGCGCCTTGAGCTCCCGCCGCAGGGCGTACAGGTCGTGCATGATCCGGTCCAGCACCCGGTGGCCCGCCATCCCGTACAGGCGCCTCATCAGATTGGACGAGTTCTCGAGCTCGGACAGGCTCTTCTGGACCATCTTCTCCATATGAGGCAGCAGGATGTAATCCCGGATCATGACGCGCTCCTCCGCCGTCGTCACCTTGGCCTCCCGGGCGGAATGCTGCCCGTCGTACTGCTCCACATGCTCCGTCAGCAGCATCTTGGACTTCCAGCGCTCGTTGCCGTCCAGCTTGCTCATTTGTAATGCCCCCCAATTTGTTCGGCCCGCTCGCGGGCCACGCCCGACTCCAGCAGCGAGGAAGCCCGCATGATGGCGTCGGATCCGAACCGCTCCTTGATCCGGTCGATCGTTTTCTCCTTGCTGTACGCCCGGGTTCGATCCTCGAACAGCGTCAGCTGCATGACGCTGTCGTCCGTCAGCCCCGAGAGGGAGATGTTCAGCCGGCCGACCGGCAGGCCGCTCCAATGCCGGACGAACAGCTCCCGAACCGCCGCAGCGACCTCATGCGTCAGCGAGGTCGGCTGGGGCAGCGTCAGCTGGGGMTGMMCATTTCCTCCGCCTGCTTGCTCTCGTTCATGCTGGCCCGGTTCGGCCAGATATCGAAGACGCAGAGCGCCACGGAAAGAACGAGAAACTTCGAACGAAATCCAGCTGCCCTGGGCGCCTTCCGGCAGTCTCGGCCGGGGGTGGATTTGCGGATCCGCATGGCTGATGGAGCCTGAGTGTGAACTTGAACGCA
>NZ_CBRA020000240.1:0-14125 GCF_000469945.2 Paenibacillus sp. P22
CGTTGGCCGCCGGCTGGGCGGCGGACGAAGTCCCTGCCGCGTTGGCCGCCGGCACCGCTCCGGCGCTGCCCGCGCCGGGAAATGACGCAAGCAGGATGGATGCAAGCAACAAGGCGGCGATCGCTTTTATCTGCATTTCATTATCCTCCTAGAATCGTTCCGTTTTGTACCATCTGGCTTCCTTGCGCAGCACAGCGTCGCGGACGTACTGGTAAAATCCGATCACCGCCACGACGAGCCACAGCTGGCAGTAGGTGAAGTACATGACGGCAATGAGTCCGATATTGCGCGGCCGACTCTGTCCCTTCTCCATGCTGAGCGCGATCGCCATCTCCAGGATGAAGACCAGATAAGCCATGAACCAGAGAAGCACCGTATTTCCGGCTACATTGTATTCGATCAGCCCCATCATCCCGAGGATGAAAATGATGTCGGACAGCAGAGCCGAGCTCAGGAACAGGAAATAAACCGTGCAGAAATAAAGGAGATCGAACCGGATCCGGCGCGAATCGCGGGAAAAGAGAAGGCCCAGGTTTTTGAGCAGCACGTAGATGTTGCCCTTCACCCAGCGGCTGCGCTGCTTGATCCATACCGGGACCGTCTCCGGCTCCTGCTCCCAGGTCACCGACAGCGGCATGTACTGAATCCGGTAGCCGAGCCGGTAGATCCGGAAGCTGATCTCGGTGTCCTCCGCGATCGCTCTCGTATCCCATCCCCCCATCTCTTCGATGATGGAGCGCCGCACGACGAAGTTCGTCCCCGGTATCGTGCTCAGTCCGAACAGCTGCCATCTACCCGCCTGCACCATCCATTGGAATCCGAGCGTCTCGATGTTGATGAAGCGGGTAAGCCAATTTTTGGACACGTTGCGGGTGCGGAATTTGCCGATGACGGCACCGAGCCGCTTATCCCGCTCCAGAGCGTGGACCAGAATTTTGAGCGCGGAGCGCTCCGGCGTATTGTCCGCGTCATATACGGCCAGAACCTCGCCGGCGCTGGCGAGATATCCGTTGTTGAGCGCTCCCGATTTTCCCTTGCCTCCGGTGACGGCATCGGTCGTCAGCACGCGCAGATTCACCTCGGGATGGTCGGCCTGCAATTGCGCCAGAATCTCTCCGGTACGGTCCGAGGAGTTGTCGTTCACAACGATGATTTCCAGCTTGTCCCGGGGATAATCCAGCTGGATGAGAGCCGATACGGTCTGGCCGATTACCCGTTCTTCGTTATGGGCGGGAATCAGCACCGATACGGAAGGATAGCTCTGCAGCGGCTCATCCACCCGCATCCTCAGCGTCTTGAGGTAATAAATATAACCGCCGATCGTGAGCACGATATTGATGAGCAGCATGACCCAGATGCAGATCATGCAATACAGGAAAAGATAGTCGACAACGCCAAGCTGCCCGTTCATGGTCTCACCTCAAAAACTTTCTGCGGTTGATCTGCCTGCCGACGACGAAAAAGGTGGCGAACGCCGCGGCGACGAGGATGGAAACGACAAGCAGCACGACCATGGCCGATTGGATGCTTTTGTTCACCAGCGTGAGCGACGTTTCGGCTTCCGGCTGGGCAGGGTCAGCCGGTTCGCCGCCGGGAGGAACATACTCGGCGGGGAGATTGCCGTCGATCAGCAGCCTTCCTCCGGTCCGCTGGACGTCGCGGTCCCATTGAATCCGGCCGTCTACGAGGGATGCCTCGGCAAATACGGTGCCGCCGCTGGCCGCTTCCTCCAGCATCGAGGACATCGCTGCAGGATCGGCGCCGGCTTCAAGCCCGATGACGCGGGAAGCCGCCGCGGGCAGCTCCCCTTCGGAAGCGGCCGGCTCCAGCCCTTCCCGATAGGGAAGATAGATTCCGTCCCAGGCCTCCTCCGGGCCGATATCGCGGGAATACCCTTGCCAGGCTCCATCCTCCACGAATAGGCCGGTACGCCGAAGGATCGGCTTCCAGGACGGATCGAACAGCAGATCCAGCGGCCCGCTCATCCCGGCGATGAAAATTCCTTGCTGCGCGTAGGCATCCCACGCCTGCTTCATAAGCCGTTCGGGCTCCAATGAATCCGTCACTCCCGCGACCATGGAGCCTTCCACGTAGGACTGCCACTCATCCGGAGGCGACCAGCCCTTGAGCGGGGCGAGCAGCGGAATGCCGCCTCGTTCCAGCAGGCTTCTGACCTCGGCGAAATAAGCTTTTATTCCTTCCGATTCCGCGTTCACGAATACGGGACGAAGCTCCACGAAAAAGGAGATGTTCCTCTCCTGCAGCCACTCCCCTTTGCGCTCCAGCTCATTGAGATCCAGAAAGGGATTGACATCTTTCAGCATGAAATAGGAAAGGCCTGTCGTCGTGTCCCGGATACCCGGCTTCCGCACCCCAGGCTCTCTCGGTTCGTCCAGCGTTTCCAGGCCGATGCCTTCTTCCGCGAAACGTTTGCGCCAGGCGGAGGCGGCCGTCTCTGCCTGCTCGCCGATCACGTAAGCTTTCGCCAAGCCGGCCCGCTCACCCGGCATCTCGGTACCGGCCAGCTGAAGCGCGACGGAGTCGTGAATCGACTTCAGCATCCGGTACTGGGCCATGAGCCTGTCTCTAGGAACATCGTTCCCGTAGAACAGCATGACCTTGTCCGGACGCTCCGAGGCCGAGGGAACGGAATGGCTGCTGCCGTTGCCCGCAATGGTCAGCGCGAAGGCCGGAGCGGCGATCCATGCGCCGGCTATAAGCCCTGCTGCCAGCAGGGCGAGCAGCCGAGTCCTACACATCATATTCCATGTCCTTCTCCGCGATGCGCCGCAGCATGATGGCGTCCTGGTTCTGCTCGGAATCGTATTCCGCTACCCCTATTCTCAGCTCAAGCCGGACAGAGACGGTTTTGGCCGACCGCTCCAGCTCGTAGGAGTAGATCGTATCCTTGATTCTCCGCTTCACGATCTGGGCGCCGTCGGCATTGCCCAGCAGCAGCAGCGCGAACGTTCTTCCGTCCTCCAGCATATAGGCGGAGTCCTCCGTTCGGGTGCTGTTGACCAGCTGCTTGCCGATCCAGCGGACGACGTCGCCCATCGCTTCGTTGCCGACGATGCTCCGGATATCGTCGTAATAATCAAGCCGGACGAGCATCACCGACAAGGGAAGCTTGTAGCGTCTGGACAGGCCCATATACTGCTGCAGGACGGTGTGGAACACCTTGGCGTTGTCCAAGCCCGTCTTCTCGTCGATCGTCACGTATTCCGAATAGCGTTCCCGCAGGCGACCGTTCTCCCTCTGGATGGAACGGATGGACTGCCCCGCGGACGCCGTCATGATCGCGGCAGCCGGCAGCAGCACCAGCCAGTAGTAGACATGGGATTCGATTCCGCTTCCAAGGACGACGGCCCCGTACATGACATAGCTGCCGTAGAAGAAAATAGCGATGGCCGATACGCACAGAGCGACGACCAGGCTGCTCACATAGGAGACAAGCACGATCGCGAACAGTACGCTCATCAGAATGGCGTTTTCCAGATAGGTTTCCTTTGGCAGCAGAGCGAACCAGTTGACGATTCCGTACGCCAGGATGATGAGCGCCATCATCCAGATATCGAGTTTCTTGATTTCCACCGATGCATTCCTGCCTTCCATCGAATAGTCAGCCAACCGGTCAAGCGGCGGACCGCATGCACGAGCATGACGCCGAACATGAGATCGAAACAGACGTTGAACAAAAAGAGATGCTTGGCGAGGTCCGCATCTCCCGCCCCGAGAAAGGCGATCGCAAGCTGCGACAAGCCGATGACGCCGGGTAGCGCCATGACTTCCAGGCGGAACAGGTCCGCATGGCGACGCCGCCGCCATGCGCGGGCGTAATAGAAGGCCAGCCCGCCGTAATAGACGCCGTAATAAAGCAGAATGAAGCGGAATCCGTCCGGGAACAGCGACTTTTTCAGCGAGCTCCAGCCGGAGAAGAAGGCGGTCTTGGCCCCATAAGGCTTGCCGGCGCTTTTCTCGTAGTTGCCCATCGCATCCGGACGGATGGAGTAGGCCTGGGAGGCGGCCATGTCCAGCTTTTCGAAAGCGCGGTCCGCATGGCGGAGATAATAGCCGATAATCGTTCCGTATCCGAACTTCGAGTAGAACTCTTTTTCCATCAGCGGAGATTCGACCGGTTCAAGCTGATATTTGTCATAGTAGGTCGTCCCTGCAAGAACCGCGAACTTGGGGTCCAGGCCGAGCTCCTTCAGGTCGCGTTCCGGATTCAGGGAGCCTTCCAGTATTCCGCGGGTGACGGCATGGTACTGGTTGATATGCTTGATATCGTCCGTCATGAACAGATAGACGCCCACGGATGCGGCTGCGATTGCGGCCGTTCCGGCGAGCGCGGCACGCCGCCATTTGCCCTTGTCCATCCGAAAGGAAAGTCTTAGCCCCATCAAGGCAAACAGAATTCCGGCCGGGGCGTTCTGCTGCTTCGCTGCGGCGAACAGTACCGCGCATGCTGCCCAGGCGATGAACCACGCCGTCCATCCCGCCTTGCGCTCCGGCAGCCTCATCATCAGCACCAGCGACAGAAGGAGAAAAATATAGGAGGCCGGCTCGCCGTAGAAGGAATTGAAATAGACCGTATAGCCGGTATCGGCCAGAATGAAAGCCGCGGCAGCCGCGGCAAATGCCGCCATGCCCGGCTTCAGCCTGCTCGCCGCTTCCTTTACGATCAAATACACCGCGGCCAGGAACAGGACGGAATACAAAGCTGCAAGAAACCGAAGGTCGAATCGGTTGTCCCCCCGTTATCGCGAGATCGATGCCGAGCGCGGCCCGAATCATCAGCGACAGCGAGGAGACGAAGCGGGAATTCGGGTCGTAAGGGTATTCCCGAATGCCGAATTCACGGTTGAAATAGCCGAAATGCCGGTCCTCGAAGCTGTCCGTCAAATAATAAAGCCCCGGATTATGGATTTCCCGGAAGTAATCTCCGTTGTCCGCCATGCCCGCGTAAGGCTTGGTGAAGAGAAGGACGATCAGCAGCATCCCGACCGCAGCGGCCGCGGCCGCTGCGGCTCCCGGTTTTGGAATTTTTCTCATGCCTGTCCACCCTTCATGGAGCCATTTCATCCCCGGTCATGAAGAACTTGCTGAAATGCGTCTCTCTGTAACACGTTATGTATACATACCCGGTTCACTAGTAGCCTTATCTTATTTCTTTTAATAGAATTCGACAATAATCTACATTTTTCTAGTTTTGTCCTTACGGAAACGATTCTCCGCACCCTTTAACGCCGCGGGACGAAAAAAAAAAGCCCCTATTAAAGGGGCCTCGTGTACTTCCTCACATTGTCATCGAGCTCGGTCCGGATTGGCCATATGCCAGTCCTAATCCAGCTCTTTGAACGCCTCCGTCGTCATCAGCCGCTCGAAGAATGCCTTCTTCTCCGCCCGGTACTCGTCCATGCCGCAGCCCTCGTATCTCCGTTTCAGGGAATCATATTCCTGTAGATACGACTCGTTCCTGGCCAGAACCTCCCTGAACTTCCAGAAAAAATCGGTCTCCGAGCCTGCCACGGTGAGCTGGATGCCGAGCGGCGGCACGGCGCCGTCGTCCTTGAATGCCCTGAAGTGCTCCGTGCTGGAGCTGCCTTCGTTACGCTCATAAAGGGAAGAGAGCATCACGACGGCTTCCGCGAAGCGGTCGGCCCGCACGCGTACTTGAATGTCCAGGTCGCCTTTGGTCAGTCCCCGGGGAAGGGAGGTGCTGCCTACATGCTGGATATCCGCCTCCGGAAGAACGGCGAGCAGCTTGGCTTTCTCCGCCAGGAACAACGACTCCGCAGCCTCCCTGAAGGCGCTGCTGTCCTGAAACCGGACCTCCTCCATCCTATCGTCCTTTCACGAAACGGCTTTGCGCCGGCAGCTCTTCCTGCCGCAGTGCATGTAGGTGCCGGTGAAATCCAGCCTGTGATCGGTCACGGCAAAGCCGTATTCCTTGGCCACTCTGGCTTCCAGCTCAGCGAGCCAGTCGTCCTGGATCTCCTTGACGAGGCCGCATCGGCTGCAGATGAGATGATGATGCATATGCGCCTGGCCCGACGCCCGAAGATCATAGCGGACAACACCGTCGCCGAAATGCATCTTCTCCACGACGGCGAGCTCGCTCAGCAGCTCCAGCGTCCGATAGACCGTCGCAAGGCCGATTTCCGGATGCAGCTTTTTGACTTTCAAATAGATGTCTTCTGCGCTGAGATGGTCGCTTTCGTTCCCGATCAGCACTTCCAGCGTCGCCCGCCTTTGCGGGGTCAGCCTGTACCCTTTTCCGATCACCATGCTGTTGACAGCATCCATGAGCGCAATCGCATGCTGGGACATGAATCTGATCCCCCTTTGTCCTGTGCTATTGTTTAGAATCATTCTTATTTGATTGTACCTCAATCGCCAAAAAAGATCAAAACGCCTCGTTCTAAGACAAGCCGGACAAGAGTACTTCTTGTAATACCCTTCGATGCGAGGTGAGCTTTCATGTCCATTCCCGTATTTATATTGACTGGATTTCTGGGCAGCGGCAAGACGACCCTGCTGCTGAACCTGCTCGTGGAGACGGAGCGGCGCGGCTTGAAGCCGGGAATACTGATGAACGAGCTCGGACGCGAGGATGTGGACGGCGCGATCGTGCAGGAGAAGATCAGCCTGCCGGTCCAAAAGCTGCTGGACGGCTGCATCTGCTGCACGAAAAGAAGCGAGGTCGAGGCAAGCCTGAAGCAGCTGGCTTCGGGAGAACCGGATCTGATCTTCATGGAATTGACGGGAGTGGCGGACCCTGCCGAGCTTGTCGCCATGTTCTCCCCGTCGAATGACGAGCTTCCTCCGGGACTTCAGCTCGAACGGGTCCTGACCGTCGTAGACGCATCCCGATTTCTGGAGCACAACAGCCGTTTCTCCGCGGAGAGGCAGCTGGTGCGTCTGCTCCGCAGCCAGGTAAGCGAGGCCGATATCGTGCTCATGAACAAATCGGATCTGGCTCCGGCCGGCGAGCTCGACAAAGTCCAGAAATCCCTGCGCAAGCTGAACGGGAAAGCGGCTCTCCTGCCGTCCGTCCGCAGTTCCATGGACGTTGCTTCGCTGCTCCACTCCGTTCATCCCCGTCCTCAGGCGCCGGATCGCCGGCTGCCGGCTGCCGGGAAGGCGATGCAGCCGGCGGGGATGCTGCAGGCTTCCCGCGCAGCGACGCTCGCTCCATTTCGAATGGCGTCCCCCGCTGGCCGTCAAGGGCATTCCGAAGGGAATCCAGCGGCAGCGATCCGCTCGTTGACCCTTCCGATGCCGCCGGACACGATGCAGCTGGACGCCGAAGCCGTCGAAGCCTTCCTGTCCCGCCACGAAGCGTGTCTGCTTCGCGCCAAAGGACATCTCGTCTCCGGCGGCCGGATGCTGCTGCTGCAATTCAGCAGCGGGAGGGCGGAGTGGAGTCCGTCCAATTATCCCGGAAAGCCTTATCTGGTGCTGATCGGCACCGATCTGCCCGAACAGAGGCTGGCCGAGGAATGGAGGTCGCTGAAGCGGTCATGAAATGAAGGAAAGGCCGGGCTGAGCAGCCCGGCCTTTCCTTCGTTCATGCGATGCGCATTGCTCGTGCAGGCTTTGCTCGCGAGGGCTTTTCCCGTGCACGCATTGCTCGTGCAGGCTCTACCCGTGCAGACTTTGACCGTGTGGGCTTTGCTCATGCGGGCTTTGACCGTGCGTGCTTTGCCCGTGTGGGCTTTGCCGGGACTAGGACGCTCCCGGCAATTCATCTTCAAGCCGGCTCCAATCATCCTCCATTTCCTCATCCGTAAGCAGGCAGCCGTCCAGGGACGCGGCAATCTGATCCGCTTCGAGCCCGATTCCGATGAAGACGACCCGGTTGATCCTGTCTCCGTAGAGCGGATGCCAGTCCTGCTTCAGATCCGGCTGCTCGCTCATGAGCAAGTCCAGCTCCTCGTCCGGGAGCGCCGCTGCCCAGTATCCCATCGGCCCGAAGCTGATGGATGGTCCCGCCTGGCTGATGGACTGCGCCGTTTCCATCCGGCTCGCCAGCCACATGAAGCCTTTTGCGCGGACGATCTGCTCCGGCCAGTCCCCCATCCATTCCTCCAGCCTTCGCGGATGGAAGGGGCGCGCGCGTTCGTACACGAAGCTGGAAATGCCGTACTCGTCTGTTTCCGGAACATGGACCGGCTGCTCCAGCTCTTTCAGCCACCCCGCCGACATGCTCGCCTCTTCGAAATCGAAGCGTCCGGTATTCAACAGCTCCGATGGAGCCACCCTGCCATGCTCGGCGCGGATCAGCTTCGCCCGGGGCTGGAGACGGCGCAGCGCCGCTTCCAGCTTCGCCAGCTCCTGCTCCGGCACCAGATCGCATTTGTTCAGCACCAGCACATCGCAAAACTCGATCTGGTCGATCAGCAAGTCGGCCACATCCCGGCTGTCGCCTTCATCGACAGCCTGCTTCCTCGCCAGCAGCGAATCTCCGGAGCCGAGATCATGCCAGAACCGGCTGGCATCCACGACGGTCGCCATCGTATCCAGCCGGCAGAAGCGGGACAGGTCGATGCCCGATTCCTCGTCGGCATACGAGAACGTCTGGGCAACCGGCACCGGCTCGCCCACCCCGGTCGATTCGATCAGGATGTAATCAAAGCGGTTCTCTTGAGCGAGCCGCTCGACTTCCCGCAGCAAATCTTCGCGAAGCGTGCAGCAGATGCAGCCGTTGGACATCTCCACGAGCTTTTCGTCCACACGGGAAAGCCCTCCTCCATCCCTGATCAGGGAAGCATCGATATTGACTTCGCTGAGATCGTTGACGATGACCGCCACCCGCATTCCATCCCGGTTGGCCAGAATATGGTTCAGCAGCGTCGTCTTGCCCGACCCCAGGTATCCGCTCAGCACGGTAACCGGCAAAATCCGTCCTGGACCACTCTCCGCATTTCCTTCTACCCGCGCATAGCTGCTGCTGCCTTCAATCGTATGGGAATCCATAGTCAAAACGATCCACTCACCTTTTTGTAAATTTTACGATTTATTGGAGGGAATAAAGCCGGACGAATCCGGCAAAATAGTTATATTTACGATCATTCGACGTAAAGAAAGCGGCGGTTACTCGTTCAAGGCTTTCTTCAATGCAGCCAAATTCTTCTCCATGATGGAAATATAGTCTTCCTGCGCGGCCGTTTCTTCCTGCGTCAAGCCTTCCAGCGGATTGAGAACATCCGTGCCCGCGCCCGTCTCGGCCGCGATCGTATCGGCGATTTTGGAGTCGGCCAGCGTTTCAAAGAAAATGGTGCGGACGTTGTTGTCCTTGACGAACTTGACGACCTGAGCCATCTGCTCCGGCGAAGGCTCCTGCTCCGGCGACAATCCCGATATCGGAACCTGCTTCAAGCCGTATTCCTTGGCCAGATAAGCGAAGGCGGCATGGGACGTGATGAAGTCCTTGCGCTTGACGTCGGCTAGCTGGGATTTGAATTGTTCATCCAGGTCCTGGAGCTTGGAAGCATAAGCATCCGCGTTCTGCTTGTACTGCTCCGCATGCTCGGGATCGGCCTGGCTGAAAGCCGCTTCAATATTGCGCACTTCCTTCATCGCCAGAGCCGGGCTCAGCCACACATGGGGATCGACGGGGTGTCCATGGCTCTCTTCGGCGCTGTCGCCTTCATGATCGTGGCCTTCATGCCCTTCTTCCTCGACGCCTTCCAGCAGCTCGATGCCGCTGCTCGCTTCGACGGCAACCCGCTTGGCGCTTCCGGCGCTATCCAGCGCGCGCTCGGCCCATTCCTCTACGATGCCGTTGTAGACGAATACATCCGCATCGCTGATCTTGGACATGTCCTTTGCGCTCGGTTCCCAGTCATGCGGCTCCGTGCCGACCGGGACGAGAGCGGCGACATCGACGAGATTCCCTCCGACCTGACGGCTGAATTCCGCCATCGGATAAAAGGTGGCGACAACCTTGAGCTTGCCTTCTGAGCTGTCAGGGGAAGCGGCGTTCCCGTTCGTCTTGGCGCCGCAACCCGCTAGGACCAGCGCCAGCGCCGCGGCGGCAGCCGTGCTTCGAATCCACTTGCTGTTCATGATGATGCATTCCTTCTTTCCGCTTGATTAATGGTTATGTGAATCCCCGCTCAGCCTTGGAATCGGGCCGTAGGTATGCATCTCCGTATCGGCAGCCGCCACATGGCTGCTTTTGGAGCGTACGAACCGGACCGCTTTCTTGAGTCCGACGCCGATCAGCAGCAGAGCGAGGAGAACCAGAGCGATCGTGCCGCCCGGAGGCAGGCTCAGCTCGTAAGAGGCCGTGAGGCCGGCAAATACGCCCGTCAGGCCGATGCCGACAGCGAGCAGAAGCGCGGCGCTGAAGCGGCTGGCGATCCGGATCGCCAGCGATGCCGGCAGGACGATCAGCGAGGAGACGAGCAGCACGCCGACGACCGGCATTGCGGCGGCGACGATCATGCCTGTGAGCACGCTGAACATCATCGAGATGAGCCCGACGGGAAGGCCGCTGACGCGCGCCGTCTCCTCGTCGAAAGTCATCTGGTACAGCGGACGCCGCAGCAGGAAGAAGAACAAGCCGCCGATGACCGTTACGGCCGCCATCAGGACGAGCTGGGTCTGATCGACCGCGACAACGGATCCGAACAGATACGACGTGAAGCTTTTGCTGATGCTCTTGTTCAGGCTCATGAGGACAACCGCCGTCGAAAGCCCTCCGACCATGATGATCGCAACCGATATCTCGCTGTACGTCTTGTAGGAACGGCGAACATATTCGACCGCTACCGCCCCGACGACGGCGGTCAGGAAGCCCGACAAGGTCGGGTTCCAATTGAGGTATGCTCCTGCGGCGACACCGGCCAGAGATACATGGGAGAGCATGTCCGCCATGAGCGCCTGCCGTCTGAGCATGAGGTACACGCCCAGCACGGAGGCGATGATCGCGATCAGCCCGCCGGCACAAAATGCCCGTTGCATAAAGTCGTACTGCAGCATTTCCATCCGCCCTCCCCCTTTCTCTCCAGCTCGATGATCCGGTCCAGGTAAGGGCGGCATTCATCCAGTCCATGCGTCACCATGACGATGGTCATGCCGTGGACTTCGACCATATGGCGCATCAGCTCGTAAAATCCGGCCCGGCTTTCCTGATCCATGCCCGTCGTCGGCTCGTCCATGATGAGCAGATCCGGCCGCTGGGTCAGCGCCCTGGCGATGATGATGCGCTGCTTCTGCCCGCCCGACAGCTCGCCGATGCGGCGGCTGCGAAGCTGCCACATCCCCACCTGGCGAAGCGACTTTTCCGCCGCAGCCCGGTCCTTCTCCGTCACCTTGCGGAGCCAGGAGCCGCGGCTGTGGACGCCGGAGAGGACGAACTCCTGCACGTTGCTCGGAAAGCCTCCGTTGAAGGCGGCGATCTGCTGCGGCACGTAGCTGACGGTCAGCCTGCTGCCGTCGTCCCGTTTCCGCGCCAGCTGCACCTTGCCTTTCCACGGCTTCAGCAAGCCGAGCATGAGCTTGAGCAGCGTCGTCTTGGACGCTCCGTTCGGTCCCGTCACGGCGACAAACTCGGCGCTGTGCACCTCGAGGGAGGCGTTGTGGAGCGTCGGCACATCGCTGTATCCGAAGTCGACGTCTTTCAAGGATGCCAGAAGCATGGCCATCCCTCCTTCTATGTTCTATCGTAATTATTACATATTTGGTAGATTGCTTGCCGCCATTCCTGCCTGTCGGAAGGAATTTCAGCTTAATAGTAATCATTACACCTCGACCATTCTATCAGGGTCGGTTCTCAAAGTCAATGACCGGGGCTCCCCGTCAGAAGGCATGTCACGGAAACAAGCTGGAGCCCTGTCCGGAAAAATCCCGGCCGCCTCTCTGCAGGCCGTCATCCAGCAGCGCAGCTCCGCAAAAAAAGAACAAGCCGGCCATCAGCTCCCCGCTTGCTCCTTTTGGCAGTGCTCGCAAATGCCGTAGACTTCGAACCGGTGGTTCATGATCTTGAAGTTGCCCGGCAGCCGCATTTCCTGCTCCATCGGGCAGTAGTCGAAGGTAAGCGTCTTTTCGCAGTTCGTGCAGATCAGATGATGATGATGGTGATGGAAGCAGGCGGCCTTGAACTTAAGCCCGGCATCCATGGAATAGAACTGTTCGAGCACGCCCATCTCGCTCATGAGCCGCAAATTGCGGTACACCGTATCGAAGCTTACGCCGGGGTAAGAGACCGCCATCGCCTCGTACACATCCTTGGGAGACAAGTAGCCTTCGGTCGCAGAGAAAATATCCGCCAGCTTGCGGCGCTGATCGGTGATTCTCCATCCGCTCCTGGACATCGCGTCCAGCATCACTTTGGCTGTTCCGTTCGTCTTCGTTCCCGCCATCGCAAGTCTTCCTTTCCGCGTAACAATCATAGGATATCCCAAGTATACCATAGGAATGCCTTTCCTCGAAATCCGTCCATTCCGGGCTTTGCCTGAATGCGGCGCCCCCGTCCCCGCAAAAAAGCGGACAGGGAACCTGAAAAGTTCCCTGCCCGCCTGCGGTGCAGCCGTTACAGCTTGCCATTGCGCCCGGCCAGCTGGATGATCGATACAACCAGCGCCAGCAGCGCAATCAACGTGTCCGTGCCCATAAGTGCCGCCTCCCGAAAGACATGCTTCCGTCGGCCGGCATCCTCTCCCATGAACAAGCGGATCAAGCTTGGCTCCCCGTACAATCCTATGCGGCAGCGGCCGGAGACATTCCGATTATTCCGCAATAAAAACCATTCCCACATCCTGGAATGCCGACGTATAATATAGGATACAGCGCGCTCACCGGCCGCCTGACCCAGCTCATCAACAAGGGGATACAGCCACCATGAATGTGTATCTGCTGCTGCTCGCTCTGATCATTTATGCCGTCGCCTATTTCACCGGCGTCAGACGCACTCCATGGCTGCTCGCCGCCTTCGCGCCCGGCCGCATCCGGGACCGCGACAAGCTGTACCGGACCGTCGCCATGTACAATCTCATCGCCAGCGTCGTCGTCCTTTTTGTCGGCGTCATCAACCTTCCCGAAATGTCCTACCTCCTCGTCTGCATCGGGGCCGGGTATGTCATTCTGCTCCTGTACTGCAACCGCAAGATGTAAGGGATAACCAAGGAAGAATATAAAAAGCCCGGAGATGCCATGGCATCTCCGGGCTTGTCTGTTTATGGGCTGTATCAGCCTTCGAGAAGGAGCGATTCCGGATCTTCCAGCAGTTCCTTGACGGTCACGAGGAAGCGGACCGCTTCGGCGCCGTCCACGATACGGTGGTCGTAGGACAGGGCGATGTACATCATCGGACGGTTCTCCATGCGCTCTTCGTCGATGGCTACAGGACGGATCTGGATCTTGTGCATGCCCAGGATGCCGACCTGCGGAGCGTTCAGGATCGGGGTCGACAGCAGGGAGCCGAAGACGCCGCCGTTCGTGATCGTGAACGTGCCTCCTTGAAGATCGGAGAGCGCCAGCGTATTTTTGCGGGCTTTGCCTGCAAGCTCGGCGATCGATTTCTCGATGCCGGCGAAGCCGAGGCGGTCGGCGTCGCGCACGACCGGAACGACGAGGCCGTCCGGAGCGGCGACGGCGATGCCGATATCATAGTATTTCTTGAGAATCAGATCGTCGCCGTCGATTTCCGCATTGAGCAGCGGGTATTTCTTCAGCGCGCCGACGACAGCCTTCGTGAAGAAGGACATGAAGCCGAGGCCGACTTCGTTCTTCTCCTTGAAGGCGTCCTTGCGGCGCTTGCGCACGTCCAGAATCGCCGTCATGTCGACTTCGTTGAACGTCGTCAGCATGGCAGCCGTATGCTGGGCTTCCACCAGGCGCTTGGCGATCGTCTGGCGGCGGCGGGACATTTTCGTACGCTCGACCGGCTTGCCTGGCTGCTCCGTGAAGCTGGGCTTCGCTGGAGCGGCCGGGGCTTTGGCTGGCGCTGCCACAGGAGCGGCAGGAGCGGAGCCGTGGTTCGCCACGTCCTGGTTGTAGATGCGGCCGTTAGGGTCCGTGCCTTTGACCTGGTTCAGGTCGATGCCGCGCTCGCGGGCAAGCTTGCGCGCGGATGGCGAGGCGATGGCGGAGCCTTCGCTGCTGGCGTTCGCAG
>NZ_CBRA020000241.1:0-4384 GCF_000469945.2 Paenibacillus sp. P22
CGCGGAGGGCGGTATTCATCGAGCCGGCAATGAGGGCATCGGTACCGGCACGGTCATCGACAAGGAGTACAGGAAGCCCATCTTTCATCCCCCTTTTGTGTCATATAATATAACACCAATTAGAGAATTGCTAGAATGATTTTCCATTTAAATTCTTTATTTGCTTGTATTTATTAAAAAAGCTGACATCGACGATAACGCCAATGTCAGCTTTTCGATAACAGSKMTKARRCAGGACGTAAGGCCGAGATGAGGAGGGAGGCGCGGAGGAATGAGCAGAAGGAGGTTCAGGCTGTGGGGCGGCGGTCTTCTGCTGGCTGCTGCTGCCGTGCTGTCCATGTTCTGGCTTGGAGGGTACAAGCTGCCCGGCCCGCTGCCGGAGGATGACGAGCAGATGGGCTTCAGCGGCAGGCATGTCATCAAGTTCAGCTACGTCGTGGCGGAGAATACGCCCAAGGGGCTGGCCGCGCAGCGGTTCGCCGATCTGGTGGAGGAGAAGTCCGGCGGCAAGGTGCAGGTGCAGCTGTTCCCGAACGGAACGCTGTTCACGGAGCCGGACGAGCAGGCCGCTCTGGCTCGCGGGGATGTGCAGATGATCGCGCCGGCCTTCTCCAATCTGTCGGCCCGGATGCCGGAGTGGAGCGTCATGGACCTGCCCTTCGCCTTCCGCACGGAAGAGGCGGTGGAGGAGGCGTTCAGCGGCGAGGTCGGCTCGCTGCTGTTCAAGCGGCTGGAGAGCCGGGGGATGATCGGCCTCGCCTTCTGGGGCAACGGGTTCAAGCAGATGACGTCGAGCGACAAGCCCCTTGTGCATCCCGAGGATTTCAGCGGCCTGAAATTCCGCATCCTGCCGGGCGCGATCGTCGATGCCCAGTTCCGGGCTCTGGGCGCCTCGACGGCGGACATTCCGTTCAACAGCGTGTACAAGGCTTACGAAAGCGGAGCGGTCGACGGCGGGGAGAATACGATCACGAATATTTACAGCAAGAAGTTCTATCAGGTGCAGAAATACATGACGGTCAGCAATCACGCCTATCTCGGGTACGCCGTGCTGATGAACCGCTCCTTCTGGGAAAGCCTGCCGCCGGATGTGCAGGCCATCATCCAGGAGGCGATGCGGGAGACGACCGGCTGGGCCAACGAGAGCGCTCGGGAAATGAGCCGCAAGGAGCTCGCGGAAATGCGGAGCGGCCGCTGGATGAATATCGCCGACCTGCAGGAGCCGGAGCGGCGGGAGTGGATGGCTCTGTGGGAGCCGCTGTACGGACAGGCGGAGAAGCTCGCGGGGCGGGAGCTGATGGATGCGGTGCGGAGGCTGCGGAGCAAGTATGGGGGCGGGATGAAATTCAGCTTGCTGGATTAGAGTGGAAAGATGGGCGGCTGCTTATGTGATCAAAAGGTGGAAAAGCGAGCCGCACCGGATTTGTCCGAACCCGGAACTTGCCGCTCCGAGGCGCCAAAACATGATTTCCAACGGGTGAAAAAATCCCCCGGCTGTGCTAAACTACAGGAATTGCATGTAATTTGGGGGGTAACAAGGCTTTATGCTTATCATAGGAATCGCCGGCGGCACCGGCTCGGGCAAGACGACCGTCGCCCGCTCCGTCATCGACCGGATGGGACCGGGCAAAGTGACATTCGTATCGCAAGACAACTACTATAAGGATCACTCGGAGCTCAGCATGAGCGAGCGGGAGAAGATCAATTACGATCATCCCTTCGCATTCGACAACGAGCTGCTCATCGAGAATCTCAAAACGCTGAAGCAGGGGCTGATCGCCCATGCGCCGGTATATGAATTTACGGTCCATGCCCGTTCCATCGAGAAATCGGTGGAGCTCAAGCCGAGCAATATCGTCATCATCGAGGGGCTGCATGTCCTCTCCGACGAGAATCTGCGCGAGCTGCTGGACATCAAGGTTTTCGTCGACACCGATCCTGACGTCCGCATCCTGCGCCGCGTGCTGCGCGACATCGAGGAGCGGGGCCGCACGATCCACTCCATCCACGACCAGTACCTCAATACGGTCAAGCCGATGCATGAAGCGTTCATCGAGCCGTCCAAAAAGTACGCCGACATCATCATTCCCGAAGGCGGCCACAACGAGGTCGGCATCGAGCTGCTGGCCGTACTGACCGAAAAGTACCTGCACGGCAGCCGCAAGTAATGCGCCTGCCTGATCCGGCAGCCGGCGCGAACCGGCCCTGTCCTTTGAAGCCTCCCGGCCGGGAGGCTTTTTTTTGCGCTCCTAGACCGAGCGGTTTCGTTTCGCGCCGTGATCTTTTTAGCCCATTAAAAATGCACCCCCCAAAAGGTTCAAAGGCCAACACAAAGTGTTGGCCTTGTCCTTGTAGACGAGGTGCTTTTGTCTTTTCAGCGGCCTTAAATGCGTTCGCGGCCTTGAACAGGATTCGCTTGGGCAGCCTGCTCCTTGGCGTTGAGCTGGGCGATCAGCTTGTCGCCCTCGACGTCGAGGTTCGGCAGCATGCGGTCCAGCCGCTTCGGAAGCCGCCAGGCGGAATCTCCGAAGATAGCCATGACGGCGGGCACGAGCGTCATGCGGATGATGAAGGCGTCGATGAGGATGCCTGCCGCGAGCGCAAAGCCGATCTGCTTGATCATAATATCCGGAGCGAAGATGAAGCCGGCGAATACGGACACCATGATGACGGCGGCCGCCACGACGACGCGGCTGGACTGCTCATAGCCGTGAATGACGCTGTCCGTTCCTTTATGGCCGTGGACGTAGGATTCCCGCATGGAGCTGACGAGGAACACCTGATAGTCCATTGCCAGGCCGTACAGGATGCCGGTCACCATGATCGGCATGAAGCTGAGCAGCGGACCGCCGGTGTCGAAGCCGAACATCGAATGGAGCCAGCCCCATTGGTAGACGGCCGTGGTGATGCCGAACGTGGCGAGCACGCTGAGCAGGAAGCCGACGGTAGCTTTGATCGGAACGATGATCGAACGGAACACGAGCAGAAGGATGATCACCGAAAGAATCACGATAATGAGAATGTAGGTCGGGAATACATCGGCCAGCTTGGAGGACATGTCGATGTTGATGGCCGTGAAGCCGGTGACGCCGATCGTGACATGGTTCTCCTTGGCAACGGCGGAGTCGGGAGCGCGGAGCTCCTGGACGAGAGTCCGGGTTGCGGCGTCGGTCGGTCCCGTGGTCGGGATGACGCTGATGATGCCGATGTCGCCGGTCTTGTTGATGCCCATCGGAGAGACGAGAGCGACGCCCTCCTGGCCTTGAAGCCCTTGAACCAGCTTGTAGAGGCCCTCCGCCGTGATGGCGCCGGACGCCGAGTCAGGCTCCGCGACGAGGAGCAGCGGGCCGTTGTAGCCTTCGCCGAAGCCGTCGGAGATGGCGTCGTAGCTCTGCCTGACCGCGGTATCCAGATTGGCGGTCGCGCCGGACGGTATGCCCATCTCCATCTTGGCGACTGGAATTGCGGCGGCGCCGAGCACGGCCACGACCCCGATCACGACGAGCCAACGGGCCTTGACGACCCCTCTGGCCCAGCGATAGGCGAAGCCGTGGCTCTTTTTCGACGAAGCGGCATTTTTGGCGCGCGCCTTGGCCGAGACGATCCGTTCGCCGATCAGGCCCAGCAGCGCCGGCAGAAGCGTCAAGGAGATCAGGACGTTGACAAAGACGGTTACAGCGGCGACAAGCGCCATCGCGGACAGGAAGGCGATCCCGATGACAAGCATGCCGCACAAGGCGATGATGACGGTCAAGCCGGCGAAGAAGACCGCGCTGCCGGCCGTGCCGACGGAGCGGCTCGCCGCTTCGCGCGCGCTGAGGCCCTGATCGAGCATCATCCGCCGCTGGCGGTTGACGATGAACAGCGAATAGTCGATGCCGACGGCCAGACCGACCATGAGCGCCAGCACCGGCGTAATGTCGGTCATCGGAATGAATTTGGAGAAGGCGAACGCCGCGCCGACGCTGATTCCTACCCCGAGCAGGGCGGACAGCAGCGGCAGTCCGGCGGCGACGACCGAGCCGAGCGTCATCAGCAGGACGACGGCGGCAACCGCTACGCCGACAGCTTCCGTGGAGCCGATGGCGGGCTTGCCCGTCAGCGAGTCGCTGGGCAGCGCGGTGATGCCGGAGCCGTTCTGCTCCACGGTGTCGATGGCTGCGATGACGCTGTCCGTCACCGATTTGGGCAGCGAGGTCTGCTGCACGGTGAACTGGAACTGGAGCATCGCTACGCTGCCGTCGGCGGACAGCATGACTCCGGGCAGAGGCGCGCCGTCGACCATCATGGGGCCATAGGACGGCGCAGCGCCCTGAGTCTGCCCGCCGGCTGCCGCTCCGGAAGCGGCGGCATCTCCTGCCTGGCTTTGTCCGCCCGCAGCGTC
>NZ_CBRA020000242.1:0-12836 GCF_000469945.2 Paenibacillus sp. P22
GCCGCCAGCCAGCAGGCGAACAGCAGCAGCGCGGCCCGGCGCGCGATGCGTGGCATTTCGCGCCGCCTGGTCATAGGCGCCCCTCTCTCTTTTGCCGTCATGACAAAGGCATTGGGCTCTAGCCGCACCGTTCCCCACGCGTCTCCTCCCGCTTCCATCGAGGCGCTTCCGGCAGCCAGGAAAATAAGGAAGATCCAGAACAGCCCGTACGACATATCGATGTCCACCGCGGCATGCAGAAGGAGCGCCGCAGGCGCTGCGGCCCCATCCTTTCTGCCCGTAGCGGCCAATGCCAGCAGGACGGCGGCAAACAGCAGCATCAGCAGCAGGCCTGCAGCTCCATGATCCATAACCTGGTCGAGGTAGCCGCTGTGGACTTCGCTTCCCGTATACGGAACTCGCTGCACAGAGCGGAATAGGCTCCGCCACGAATCCCCTCCCGTCCCTAGAAAAGGAGCTTTGGCCGCGATGCTTAGAGCATCCAGGTAATACATCAGCCGCGATGCCCCCGTCTCCTGCGAAGCGGCCGCCCGATGGACAGGACTCAAAGGCAGCCACAGCAGCGCGGCCGCCAACAGGATTCCTCCGGACGCAAGCAGTCTCCAACTCAAAGGCTTAGCAGAAAGCGGGCTCCTCCAACCTCGCTTCCCCGGGTTTGAAGCAGCTTCGTTTGGAAATCCCGATCTATTTTTTGCCAGAGACTTGAAAATTGGGTCGGGCGGAATCTCTTTCCGGCACATAGAGACCAGCTGCAGCAGGAATAAGGCGCCAACAGCCAGCACGGCCGGAGCAGCGGCCCAAGCCGCCGCCTCTCTCAACGGCGTTCCGGCGTTGGGAATGCCCCAAGCGGCGTACCCAAGGCGATAGGCTATTCCCGTCAGCGCCGCTCCCCCCGGCAAAGTCCCGGCGGCTGACACCAGCCATCGCGATCGGATGTTCCTTGGAGATAGGAGCATCCCGAGCAGCAGGCCTGCTCCGGCAGCCGCCCATGAGCCGCGCGACTCCGTCAGCACGAGAACGGCAAAGCAAGGTGCGGCGAGAAGCGCAGCGCTCCAGCGGAGCAAGCGGTTGCCGCCGGCGAGGATTTTCCACTGGAACACAAGGAGTGCCGCCATGAAAGCCCCGAGGGAATTGCTGTACTGCAGCCAGCCCGCCAGTCTCATGCCCGATGCGGACAACCGTTCATCTTCCGTGAACAAAATATAATCGTTTCCGGTAATCCAGCCGAACCACGCGGCTGCAGAGACGGCGACCGCGGCAGCTGCGAACAGCTGAATGCCGCCAGCGAGACTGCCGCTTCCGGCCACACGAGTTCGCAGCAGCACTAGCAGTGCGGCCGGCACGCTCCAGCGGAGCGCTTCATTCAGGCTGCCTCGCACCGAAACAGGCGAGAAAGCAAGCCCGACAACGCACAGCACCGACAACGCCGCAGCAAGGAAGCAGGCCGCCGTCAGCAGCCCATTTATCCTGCTCGCTCTCCGTCTCGCCCCCGTCGGCATCTTCTCCTGCGTTCCCCGTCTCGCCCCCGTCGGCATCTTCTCCTGCGTTCCCCGTCTCGCCCCCATCCGCAACTCTTCCTGCGTTCCCGGCCTCGCCGCCGTCCAGATCTTCCCCTGTGTCCCCGACCTCCCCGCCGCCCGCATCTTATCCCGCGTTCTCCGCATTGCCGACGGCCATTTATCCGGCTGCGATAACAGCCTCGCTTCGGCGAGCTTCCTCGCTTTCACTCTCCGCCCTGCTGCCGTTGTCCCTTTACGCCTCAGTCCTGCCCCGAGGAGCGAAGCAGCAGCCGCTAGGCAAAGCATCGTTTGCAAGCCGTAGTAGCGCTCATCGAAGTACATACCTGCCCGGCTCATTACCCAAACAAGCAGCGCTGCGCAAGCCGCAGCCCCCGCCGCTCCGTGCAAGGATATCCCTTTCATCCGGATGCGGCCAAGCGTCTTCCGGCCTCTTTTTCGCGCAGGAGTCTCCTCCCCTTTCTGAACGCTTTTTCCACCGGATTCCGATTGCATGAGGCAGCCCCCCTTCTGCTCCCATTGTTGCCGCTATCCAAGCCTCCAAACCTTATATTCAGGGAATCCCATTAAGGCCCTATCGTTTAAAGAACTTCTTGAAGCTGCTGTTGTCATTGTCATTGTTTTTGTCTTTGTCTTTGTCTTTGTCTTTGTCTTTGTCTTTGTCTTTGTCTTTGTCTTTGTCTTTGTCTTTGTCTTTGTCTTTGTCTTTGTCTTTGCCTTCGTCAGCCAAAAACAAAAAAAGCCTGCAGAGCAGGCTTTTGAAGGCAAAAAAATCATCCCGGCTTCTGCAAGCGGCAGCGGCCGGGATGATCTCGGGCAATCCCTATTCGGCAGCCCCATCCTCCGAACCTTGCCGTCCGGCTCTGCGGGCCAAATAATACTGCTTCATCTGCTCATGGACGATAAAGGCGCGGAGCTGGCGGGCCGCTTCCGGCTCCAGCGCCCCCAATCTCGCTCCATAGGATGGCGCGCCGGCAGCGTCCTGCCTCCATAACACCTCGAGCCTGCAATGGAGCTCGAACCCGAGGTCAAGGACGGCCTCCACTTCGCCGGAGCAGGGAAGATCGATCTCTTTCGACGCCCTGAACCCGACGCCCTCCAGGCTGATGTTGCATACCGTGATTTCGGCCAGCGCCGCCTTCTTGCGGCGCAGCTCGTCCTGCTGCTCCAGATGGGAAAGATCCTCCTCGTCCATCAGCTTTTCCAGCTTCTGCAGCAGCGCCTCGTCAAGCCCGTTGTGCCGAAGCTCGTCCGACCATTGGAAGCGGAGCAGATCCGTGCGGGTCGGCTTGCGGTTCGCGCTCCGGTCTCCGACGAGCAGACGGCCGGCACAGTTCACTTCGATCCGGGGATGAATCCTTTTCTCTTCCGGAAGCAGGTATCGCTCGTAAGGAAACAGCAGGGCGAGGGAGCCTTCCCGGCGTCCGATCACCCGCGAAGGCATCCGATACATACCGGAAACCGACTCCACGGTGAGCCAGACGGATTTGCCCAGCACGAACAGCTGGGGCCTGGCAACGCCGACCTCGATGAGGTCTCCCTCCATCAAGGTAAGCGTTCCTTCCTCGATCAAGCCGTCTTGCTCGACGATCGTCCGGCTGCCGAGCAGAAGCGAAGGGATCAATGTCTGCTCCAGCCAGGTGCTGTCGTCTCCAGACTGGTGACCCGATTCTGCTTGAGGGGTCGGCGATGATTCCGGCATTTGCATCATGGAACATTCCTCCTGAGCCTGTGGGGTGCCTTGGCAAAACTAAACTTCCCGGATAATGGTCAGATGCAGCTCGGTCCGCAGGTCGATGTCATACGGTACGGACGGCTCCGAGCCGTCTGCTTCCTTGATGATGCGAAGAATCGGACGATGCACGGCGACCTGGAAGTTTTTGGAGACGACGCCGATCTGCCCCGTGTTCAGCTCCACCGTCGTAGAGACGGGATACATGGAAATATGATTGCAGAACAGCCGGACCAGATCAAGATCGAAATAGGTGTTGCCGGATGCGAATAAAAATTCGATCGCCTCGGAAGGCGTGTATCTTTTGCGGTATGGCCGTGACGCGGTCAGCGCATCGAACACATCGGCGATGCCGACGATCTGGGCGTAGATGTGGATCTCGTCTTTCTTGATCCCGCGGGGATAGCCGCTCCCGTCATAGCGTTCATGATGCTGAAGGGCGCAGTGCGCGGAAAGCAGGGAGACGTCATGCTGCTTGCGGAGAAGATCGAAGCCTTCCACAGTATGGTTCTCGACGATCTTCCGCTCCTCCGCTGTCAGAGGCCCCGGCTTCTGCAGCAGCGGCTTCGGCACGCGCGTCATGCCGATGTCGAACAGAAGCGCTCCGATGCCGAGCTCCTCGAGCTGGTTGCGGTTGAACCCTTTGGCAATGCCGATAATGCCGGCCAGCACGGCCACATTGATGGAATGCTGGAACAGATAGGAATCGTGGGTATGAATTTGCCCGAGCTCTACGAATACGTCCTCCCGGGTCAGGACATCGTTCATGATATCGCCGAAGACGGATCGGAACGTCCTGCCCATTTCCGGAAGCGCGGCTCTGCCCCTGGCTTGGGGCTGGCTGATCTGGACCGTCATCAGCTTATGCATCGCTTCCGCGGCTTTGCGCCTAGTGCTGTCCCGGATCGTCTCGCTCGGCTCGATGCCCTCGGTAAGCGCATCCTCCACAAATATGATGTCGATGCCAAGCTCGGTCAATCGCTGGATATAACGGCTGCTGAGCTCCATGCCCGCTCCGAGCAGGATGTTGCCGTCCTCGCGAAAGATTGGCCTTGCGAGCCTTGCGCCCGGCTGTACGCTGCTAACTAGTACTTTTCTCATGACTTACGGCTCCGCTTTTAGAATATCATGCCTTCTTGCAGCTAAAATTGAACTTGCAGGAATTGGTTCTATTCTATCAGAATATTCGCGGTCGTGTCATGCCTTTAAGGGGGTCATCTGTCCCATATGGGCATCAAGCGAGCTTGCGGCCTACGATGCAATTGCGGCCGTTGTTCTTGGCCTCGTACAGAGCCGCATCCGCCTGCTCGAACAAATGCCGGATGTAAGCGGCGGATTCCCTTGCTTCCGAAGGAGTCTGGCGGCCCTCGACGGACAACACGCCGACGCTGATCGTAATCGATATGTAAAGTCCCGCCGTTCCCGTCACGATGCGGTTGCTCTCCACCGTCTCCTTGAGCCGTTCGGCCAGCTTCTCCGCCTGCTGCCGGTTCGTGTGGGGCAAGTAGATGGCGAACTCCTCCCCTCCGTAGCGGGCCAATAGATCGGATCTGCGCAGGATGCCCCTCACCGCCTCCGCCGTGCCGAACAGCACCTCATCCCCGATCAGATGGCCGTAGCTGTCGTTGATCTGCTTGAACAGGTCGATATCGAACATGATGACGGCGAAAGGAATGTGATAGCGGATATTGGCCGCCATCTCATGCTCCAGCCGCTGCATCAGGAACCGCCTGTTGTAGCAGCCGGTCAGGCTGTCGGTCGTCGCCATCTGCTCCAGCTTCAGGTTCGCCTTGAACAGCTCCTCCTGAATTTGGACGAGCTCCCTGTTGCGAAGCTGCAGCATCTCGTTCTGCCGGTTCTTTTCTTCCACCAGATAGCGGATCTCCGTCACATCCTGCATGGAGATCACCCTGCCGAGAAGCTCTTTCGTCCCGGAGAGGATGGGGGAAGCATCCAGAAGGACATGCCTCATGCCGACGGCGTCCGGTCCTGGAATGGCCAGCTCCATCTGTACCCGCTCCGGTATGACGGAGCCATATTTGGCCATGAAGGCCTCCGTTTCCGCAGTATCCGTACCGCATTCCCGAAGGAATGCCGCCAGATCGACCCGGTCCCCCGTCTTTGCCGCCATGTACGATTCCATTGAACGGTTGCATTCCAGCACCACGTCATGCGCATCGATGACGATCAGACCGGCCGCAAGCGAATCTGCGATATCTTTCTGCGCGATCCGCACGATATCGAAAACGCGGTAGCGCTGGATCGATGTCGTGAAATACAAGGCCGAAAGAGCGAGTCCAAGCGAGGTGATGCCGGGAATATCGGGGAAATACGGACTGAACACGACATTTACGAGAAGATCGGCCCATCCGAAGGCCAGGAAGAGCAGCAGTCCCTTGAGAGCCATCCCTACCTGGCTCCGGTGCCTCGGGGTCCACCCCCCGTCGCAGCGCTTTCACGATACAGATCATGGACAGAAGGCAGAGCAGGACAATCTCGGCGAACAGGATCCAGAAAATAGGGCCGTACTCCCTCTGAACCCATATGTCTCCGCCTGTCCGGACGAACAGCCCCCGCGGATTGGCCAGTATGCCGATCACCGTCAAGGCGACGGGGACGGCCAGAGCTGTCGATGCCCGGCGGGTAAGCAGATAGGACTGGCCTGTAAGGAAGAAGGTGAGCACGAGCCAGCCGGCTCCCTGCAGCGCGAGGGACGAGAAGGAGGCCGAAATGTAGAACAGCTGGAAATGAGGATTGTCCGTCGTCCTGGCTGCGAATTGAGTCAGCGGCCATAACATCATCGAGAAGTGGAAAAGCAAATATACCTTATGTAGCCGCGTCATAGGGTTATGAAGAAAGAGATAGAAAAATAGGCCAAGCATAAACACGAACAAACTGAAATCAGCCCATATCCATGATTCCAATTGCTTCACCCATTCGCTTAAAAATCCATTGTCTTCCATTATATCACAGGCATCAGGGTCCGCCACCCTCAATTGAGCGCGACAGAGAACCCTGTTCCGATAAAGGAACAGGGTTCTCTGAACATATCGATAATTGGAAGGAATGGAGCTACAGCGAAGGAAGCCTTCCGGCCGCCGCAAGCTCCCGCTCGAGAGCCGGATCCAGATTGAGGCTGTCCCGATAGCGGCGGTACTCCAGCAGCTTTTCCTTTTCGAGCTTGCCGCTTGGCGAGCCTTTTCTGCGGACCGCGCGGATCATCAGGTTTTTGGGCGTATGCTCAGGGTCGATGAACTCCAGCACCTGGGTCCGATAGCCTGCCGCTTCCAGCAGCGCCGTCCGGGCCGCATCCGTCGCCAGCGCCGCGAACCGCTCCTTCAGCAGGCCATGCCCCAGGAGCGGAGCCAGCTCCCCGCTGCGTATTTGGCCGAAAGCCTCGTGCTGGCAGCATGGCACCGACAGGATGACGGAAGCGTCCCAGCCGACCGCCTTGGCCAGCGCCGCATCGGTAGCCGTGTCGCAGGCATGCAGCGTAACGACCATGTCCGCGGCCGACAGCTCGCCGAAGCGGCCGATGTCCCCCACCTGGAAGCGAAGCGACTCATAGCCGAGCCTGTCCGCCAGCGAGGAGCAGAAAGCGATGACATCCTCCTTGAGATCCAGCCCGATGACGGAAATGGAGCGCTTCTGCTCGACCGCGAGCAGATGGTACAAGGCAAAGGTGAGATAGGACTTGCCGCAGCCGAAGTCGACGATCTTCAGCTCACGGCCTTCCGGCAGCTGGTCGGCCACATCGTTCACCATTTCAAGGAAACGGTTGATTTGGCGATATTTATCCTGCTTGTCCGCCTTCACCCGGCCCTCCGCCGTCATGATGCCGAGCTCGACAAGGAACGGCGCCGGCGCGGAGCCTTCAAGCACCCGCTTCTTCATGCGGTCATGGGAAGCCGTTCCGCTCTCCGCCATCTTCGCGGTCGCCGGCTTCCGAAGCAGCGCCGCTTTTCCTTTTTTTGTTCAGCAGAAGCTGAAGATCGGCCTCCGGCGTCTTGAAGATCGCCTGGCGGTAATGCTCCTTCATGAGCAGGACGATGCGCGCGGCCGCAGCTTCCGGGTCGAGATTTTCATGAAGCACCTTGGTCTTGTGATGGCTCTCGAACTGGTAGCGGAAGCCCGACTTCAGCTTGACCGGCCGGACGACCGTTCGCGGCGCGACCTCGTCCGAGCTTCTCCTCAGGCCGCTCATCGAAGCTTGCAGAAGCTCTCCTCTCTCGGCTGCTTCGCCTATCGTCTGCTCCCAGGCGGTCGTTTCCTCTTGCTTGTCCATGTCATCCATAACTCCTTCTTGAATCGTATCCGCCAAGCGGGGCCCCGCTCCGGCGACAGGCCGGCGCGGGGCCCCGTCCGAGGATCCGGGCTGCTCGTGCAATGGTCAGGACTTCTTGTCTCTAGAACCGTCCGCCTATCCTATGCGGTCTTCCTTGAGAACCGTAAGAAGCTCAAGCCGGGTAACTCCTCCCGCAGCGAGCCGCTCATCGTCTTGAAGCAGCAGCCTGCGGTAAAACGCCTCGTTCTCTCCCGGCGCCAGCTCCCCGTCCTCCTCAAGCTCGAACATCAGATCCTCGGCGAGGGCATAGCTTCCCCGCTGCTCCATCCAGCGGGCTGCCAGCCGCTTCGTATCCGGGGGCAGCTCGTAGGAAGCAAGCGCTTCAAGCTGGCGTTCGGCTTCTTCGTCCGGATCCGCCGCGATCCGTTCCGCGCCCATCAGGGACAGCCTCATGAACAGATGGAGCGATTTGATACGGAGCACGAAGGCGGCGGACTCCTGTCCAAGCTCCAGCAGCAAGTCCGCTTCCTCGCGAAGCAGGACGGCAAGCACCTGCAGCTGGGCATGGTCCGGATTCCCGCTGCGCGACAGCATGGCGACGAGATCCTCGTCGGACAAGCTGCGCAGCAGGCGCGAGTTGAGCCGGAACTGCTTCTCCAGCAGCTCCTCGATCGCCTGGAGCGCCTCCGCATGCCTCCATTCTTTTTTGAGCCCAAGCACGGCCCCGGCTACCTGTCCGAGCTGTTCGATCATCCGCATGATATAATCCCGCTGGAACATGAATCTCTTCCTTCCCGCCGCCGGAATATCCAGCCCGGCTGTTTATTCGCTGGCCGGGAAGCTTTCCCGCATCCAGTCCTCGATCGCTTCCGCCAGTTTATCCGGAGCTTCCATCATCCCCATATGCCCGCTGTCTTCCAGCACGATCGTGCTGGAGCGGCTGCCGCGCGCGGCGAACACCCGCTCCGGCGGAACGACGCCGTCCTTGGCTCCGGCAACGAGCAGCACGGGCAGCTCCGACTGCTCCACGACATGGCTGCGGCCGGAACGGGCTTTCATGCCGAGCGCTATGGCAGCGGCGCTCTCCGCCGACGTGCCGTAGCCGATCTCCTTCGCCCGTTCGGCAAGCTCGGACTCGGCCCGCTCGGGCGCGAACAGCTTCGGCACAAGGCCATCCACGAAGGGCTTGATGCCGTCCGCGCGCAATGCCGCAGCCGCCTTGTCGCGCCCGGCCTGCGCTTCGGCGCTGTCCGGCAGCGGCGTGGAGTGGACCAGCGCGAATCCCTTCAGGAGGGCTGCATGTCTTTCGGCAAGAGCAAGAGCCGCATAACCTCCGAGCGAATGGCCCAGCACGACAGCCGGCCCGGCTTCCAGCGCATCCAGGAGGGCAGCGACATCCTCCGCAAGCTCCTCCATGCCGAGCACCGCTTCCCGGGCTCCCGAAGAACCGCCGTGGCCGCGCAAATCCGGCGTCAGCACCCGATATCTTTTTTCCAGGATCGGGAGCACCTTCTCCCAATAGGCGGAGCTTCCGCAGAAGCCGTGCAGAAGAACAAGCACATCCTGTCCCGCTGCGCCTCCATTGTCTCTATAGGCCAGCTCCGTTCCGTTGCTCAGCGTCAGCTTGCGGGTTGCAAGCGATCGGTCGGACATCTTCGATCATTCCTTTCCTTTGCCTTATAAGTTGAAAGTTGAACTCGGAATTCGAACTTCGTTCTCGGCATCAAGAAGCGTCATTGCCCCTGCGATTGTCCGCGGACCTGCTCGCGAAACCGAACTGACCTCCGGTTCCACCCTCCTCAGGCATGTCCGACGCCGCCGCAGGCCAGGCAGCCGCAGCTGCGTCCGCGATTCCCTGCGCCATGCCGATGACGCGGTACAGGCTCGTCGTCTGGATGATCCAATAGGGCTTATGTCCCTGAGTATTGACGACAGCGGCGACGCTGTAGTCTCCTACCGGCGGCAGCTGCTGCCCGATGGCTTGTCCCGGCTGCAGCGGACCGCTGCGCACGAGGTAAAGCCCCGTCGATTCCGAGCGGCCGAGGCAAGCATCGATGGCGATGACGCATGCCGTCTCGCTGAGTGTCGCCAGGATCGGACCGACCTGCTCCGAATCGCATGGCTGCTCAAGCGTCCCCGTCACCCGGGGAAAGCCTTTTTCCCGCAGCATGGAGCCGGCGAGCGGTCCCAGCGAGTCGCCCGTCGAACGGTCGCTTCCGATGCATAAAAAGACGACCTCGTCCCGCAAGGGATGTTTCTCGGCAACCGATTCAAAAAACGTTTCCAGACCCCGCCCGTCGACCCTTGCCCACTTGGCCGCGTCTTCCGGACGGATTTGCTTCAGTTCCCGCTTCATATCCGCGCCCCCATTAACGCTGGCAGATTAGTTTGCTTCTATTGTACCGGAAGAGCAGGCTCCGTTCAATTTGACGGCCGGATGGCGCACATGGGAAGGCAATGGCTTTCATGGTACAATGGATGAAAGCCATATATCCGCAGGAGGTTTTCCATGACTGACCTTAGCCAGCCGACCCAGGAAAATGTAGAATTCATGATCGAAGCCATCAAAACCAAGCTGAAAATGGCCACAGCGGCCGCCATGCAGGCTTCCAGCTTCGGACCGGGCTGTTATGAGGATATCCGGGAACTCTATGAAATCGTATCGTCCAAATCCAACTTCAGCATCAGCGAAGTGGAGGCTCTCGTCTCCGAACTCGGCAAGCTCCGCGCGCCACGCTGATCCCCGTCCGGGCCGCAAAGCTCCGGAGAGCAAAAAACACCCCCGCATGCATGCGGGGGTGTTTGGCTTGTCGCCGTCTAGACGGCTTCTTTTTCCGGTGCAGCTTCGCTGGCAGCCGTTTCTTCGGCAGCCGCTTCCACGGAAAGCTTCACGTTGACGAGCTTCTGCTCGCCGCGAAGGAACTGCGCCAGCCGCTCGAGCTTGTCGGCCAGCTCCGGTCCCGTAAGAGATACGTTGAGCTGATAGCCGAATTGGTCGGCCGGCAGCTTGACCTCGCGCGGCATATAAGCGAATTCGCCCGTTCCCGGGTTGGAGCCTGCCAGCTGGTCCGGATAGAACTTGTCGGATTTGTTGACTACGCGCTCGTAAATGCGCAGCTTCTTAAGGAGCATGTAATATTGAGCGGAATGCTTGAAGCCCCAAGCTTCCCGGATATCTTTCAGCGTGTAATCCGTCTTCCAGCGCTTAAGTTTTTCAACTTGCTCATCGGATTCCAGCTTCAAAAATTCATCAAGCGGCATAATCGGCATCAAATTTTACCCCTCCAAATATCAGATGTGTCTCATTATCATTTATTAATTAACGAATATATATTAAAAAATACCATAGAAAATTGACTTACACAATTATTTTTTCGCTTGAATGAGTGAATTTTTATCTTATTATTCGCCATTATTGAACATATGCTTCTGCCCTTTCGAAAAAATGTTCACCTTTTCCAGACCATTCGACATCATTCGCTCTCTCTCTTTTACTTTTGTGCATAAAAAAAACGCAAAACGGCTTGAAATGCCGTCCTGCGTTTTTTGTGCCGCCATGCCCATCGACATCCAAATGTTCCGCTCAGCCGTTGTCCGGCTGAAGCCCGGCAGCGGCGGCAAACCGCTTGAACGCCGCGCGGCCCTCAGCCGTCCGCTTATAGACGCCCGCATCCGTCAGCACCTGCAGGAACTTGTCTCCTGCGGAATCCAGTACCGCCTGCATAGCGGCTTCGCGATCCATCGTCTTTCCCCATGCCTGCATCAGCTCGGCGTACCAGCGTCCATGCGGAGCCATGGCCGCGCCGTCCGCTCCCGCTGCGACATCCTCCCATTGCAGCGCTCCGGATAGACACGCAGCGATGATTTCCATCTCCGCCTTGAGCCGCCCAGGCAGCACGGCCAGCCCCATCACTTCGATCAGGCCGATATTTTCCCTCTTCAGATGATGGAGATGGCGATGAGGGTGGAAAATGCCTTCGGGATGCTCCTCGCTGGTCCGGTTGTTGCGAAGCACGAGATCAAGCTCGTACACTCCGTCTTCCTTGCGCCTTGCCACCGGAGTAATCGTGTTATGCGGAATGCGCGTCCCATGCGCCTCTGTATGAGCATGGATCTCCGCCTCGGGATCGCTGTATTCTCTCCAGGCGTCGAGTACATCCGATGCGGCTTCGGCGAGCTCCCGCCGGTCTCGGCCCGCCAGCCGCAGCACGCTCATCGGCCATCGGACGATTCCGTAGGAGATGTCCGGCCGGGATGAATGGGAGAAGCTCTCCTCTACGGGAGCCTCTTCCATCGGGAAGACATGCCGTCCTCCCTGGAAATGGTCATGGCTGAGGATCGAGCCTCCGACAATGGGAAGATCGGCGTTGGAGCCGACAAAATAATGCGGAATCTGCTCCGTGAACTCCAGCAGCCTGCCGAAAGTGCGGTGCGTGATCGACATCGGGCTGTGCTCGGCCCGGAAGACGATGCAATGCTCCTTGTAGTACACATACGGAGAATATTGAAGGAACCAGGACTCGCCGCTCAGGCGCAAGGGCAGAATCCGGTGGTTCTGCCGGGCCGGATGATCGGCTCTTCCGGCATAACCCATGTTCTCCTTGCACAGCAGGCACTTCGGATAGGCCGAAGGGGGCATGCTTCTGAGCATGGCGATCTCGGCGGGATCCTTTTCCGGCTTCGATAGGTTGACGGTCATTTCGAGCGGTCCGTAAGCCGTCGGATGGATCCAGTTCCTATTGAGCGCGACGCGGTCGAGACGGATGTAGTTGGCGTCGATATTGAGCCGATAGAACTCATCCGTCGCCTGCCGGATGCCGCGCTCCGCCGCAGCAGCCCGGAAGCGGGCATGCGTCTCGGACGGCCGCGGCATGAGCAATCCCATCAATCGTGCATCCAGCAAATCCCGCTCCGTAACGCTGTCCCGGATCATGCCGGATGCAGCGGCATAGTCCAGAAGCGGCCGCAGCAGCTGCCGKCKCGTCATGATGGACTCTACGCGTCCGTATTTCAATTTGATCTCGTCATAAGTCAGCTTCTCGACTGGGGCTCCCATGGCATCCCCGAGCGCCGGTCGAGATCACCACGCCCCTTACCCGACTGCGGAATGTCGTCATCGATGCATGCTCCTTACTTGATGGTTTTGTTCGCGTATTTGGTGATCTCGGTTCCTCCGGCTGCGTTCCAAGCTTCGACGAACTGGCCGAACTGGCTCAGAATACTACGACCACGGCTATCAGGTCGGACAAATGGCGGCCGAGGTGCTGAAGGACGGCAAGAAGGTAGGGGACATGAAGGTGGG
>NZ_CBRA020000243.1:0-7420 GCF_000469945.2 Paenibacillus sp. P22
CGCGAGCGCGGCCGAAGCCGCCGCTGCCGTCCATGCTGCTGCGCTGGCCGAGTTCCTGCCCGCCGGCGACGTCTTCGCGGATGCCGATTACCGCCGGCGGACGGCGGCCAATCTTGCTGCGGCAGCGGTGTGGGAGGCTTGGAGCGGAAGCTGACTTCCGGCTTCGGCCGAACGGAGTTCGGCCTGGCAGGGGTTGCCGGCTTCGGCGGAGCGGAGGTGCAGGCGGGAAGCCGGCTAGCCAAAAATGTGGATGGCGGGCAGCGGGCGAAGCCGCTGCGTGTACGGAGAGCTTGCAGCCGCAACTGCTGGAGAAAGGGTACGGAGAAGAACGGATGGCTCTGGAGAAGCGGCAGCGTTCGCCTTTGAAGACGGATTTCCCTTATCAAGGGTGAAAAATCAAGAAATCCGTCTTCAACAGCGATCGGAGGAGCCATCCGTTTTCGGAGCTGGGCCTGCCCGCGTCCAGCAATTCGTTTTCGGAGTTGGGGCCACTTGCTCCATAGGCTAGCCATCCGTTTTCGGAGTTCGGGCTATCCGCTTTTGTCTTTTTTACCATACCGGAAGGAGAGGGACGCGATGATTCTTGACCGTGAGTCCAGCGGAGAGCGCTGGCGGACCCGGCCGGACGGTCCGGACAAGGTGAACGGAAGGCTGACGTATTTGACCGACATGAAGCTTCCGGACGCGCTGTGCGGACGCGTGCTCCGAAGCGCCCATCCCCACGCGGCGATCAAGGCGATCTCTATCGATAAGGCGCTGGCGTTGCCCGGCGTGCATGCGGTGCTTACCCATAAGGACGTACCGGGCCTGAACCGGTTCGGCATCGCTTTTCCCCATCAGCCCGTGTTCTGCGAGGACCGGGTCCGGTATATCGGGGACGCTGTGGCGGCGGTCGCCGCGGACAGCGACGAGCTTGCGGAAGCTGCGCTCGCCCTCATCGAGGTGGACTACGAGCCGCTGCCGGTGCTGAGCGATCCTGCGCAGGCGCTGGCTGAGGAGGCCCCGCGCCTGCATGAGGACGGCAATCTGCTGCATCGGACGGAATACAAGACGGGGGATGCGGAGGCGGCTTTCGCCGGATGCCGTCATATCGTCGAGAACGTCTATTCCACTCCCCGCCAGATGCATACCTACATGGAAACCGAGGGCGGCCTCTTCATACCGGAGAAGGATGGCAGGCTGACCGTGTATTCGGCGACTCAGCACGGCCTGATGGACCGGATGCAGCTGGCGCGCATCCTGAACTGGGAGGAGGAGCGGATCCGCGTCGTATCCAGTCCGATCGGCGGCTCCTTCGGAGGCAAGGATGAATTGAACGTCCAGCCTTACGGCTGCCTGCTCGCGCTGGCGACGGGCCGGCCGGTGCGCCTGCACAATTCCCGCATGGAATCCGTCCGGGCAGGCTGAAGCGCCATCCGATGATCATCTCCATGAAGACGGGCACAGGAAAGGACGGCAGGCTGCTGGCCCACCGGGCGCGCATTTTATCCGATACGGGGGCTTACGCCACGCTGGGAGCCGAAGTGCTCAATTTCTCTACCGAGCATGTCATCGGACCCTATCTTCATCCGAATCTCGATGTGGAGGGCTCGGCGGTGTATACGAACAACGGCGTATCCGGGGAATTCCGCGGCTTTGGCGGCAATCAGGCCATCTTCGCCCTGGAGGGGCAGATGGATGAGCTGGCGGAGCTGCATGGAATGGATCCATGGGAGTTCCGGCGGCTCAACATGCGCCGGACGGGGGATCCGGGACCGCTCGGCCAGCCGATCGCGCAGACGGACGGAGCGCGGCAGGTGTGGGAAGCGCTGGAGCGGAGCCCGCTCTGGAGGCAGGGCCGGGAGAAGCTTGAGGAGAAAGTTTCCAGCCCCGGCAAGAAGCCGTGGATCCGGACCGGCGTCGGAGCCGCGATCACGATGCACGGAGCCGGTCTCGGCTATGGCATTCCGGATCCGGCGGGAGGCATTCTGCAGCTTGCGGAGGATGGCGTAATCGAGGCGGTTTTCGGCTACGAGGAATTCGGCCAAGGGCTGATCGCCACGCTGCAGGGGATGCTGATCGAGCAGTTCGGGTTCGGGGCCGCCGATGTGCGCGTCGTCATCGGGGACACCGACAAGGTTCCGAACAGCGGCTCCAGCACGGCCTCCCGGGCGACGAGCATGATGTGGATGGCGCTGCGCAGGCTGCGCCCGGAGCTGACGCGGCGCCTCAAGGAAGAAGCATCCGATGCTTCGGGCCTCCGGCCCGAGGAGCTGGAGACCGGCGAGGGAGGAGTCCGCGATCGGCAGGGAGGGCTGATCCTCTCTTACCTGGAGCTGTCGCAGCGCCTGCGCGCGTCCGGCCGCACGCTGATCTGCGAGACGACGTTTCATTACCCTGTGACGACGAAAAAGCATGTCGGAGCCCACTTCCTCTACACTTATGCCGCAGTGGCAGCCCGTGTGGAGGTCGACCTGCTGACCGGCAGGGTCAAGGTGACCGATCAGTACCACGCCGTAGCCGCCGGCCCCGTTGCCAATCCGCAAGGCTATCTCGGTCAGATCGAAGGAGGAGCCTCCATGGCGCTAGGCTTCGCGCTGTGCGAGGATGCCGTCATGGAAGAGGGACGGTATCTGACCCGCAACCTCGATACGTATCTCGTGCCGACGGCGGCGGACAGCGGGCGGTTGACGGTGGAGGCCATCGAGGAGCTGCCGGAGGACGATGCCTACGGTCCCCGCGGAGTCGGGGAGATCGGCTCGGTCGCGCTGTCTCCCGCCATCGCGGCTGCGATCCGGCAAGCGACCGGCATCCGGGTAAGGAAGCTTCCGGTACAGCCGGAGCTGCTCCAGCGTTCTTTCCAGGCAGAGACGCAGGCGGAGACGGAAGGAGGGGAAGCGGATGCCGGATAACGACAGCCCGAAATATCCCGAGGGCGAGGCGAAGCTGGAGATCAAAAGGCATTCGGCAGCGGCTTCGATCCAGGATGAACGGATAGCGGAAGAGAGCGGGCCGCAGGAGCCTTCCATGCCGGAGCCGGTGAAGGAGGAAGGCGGCGGGGAGCCCCCGTTCGAGCTGACGTTCCGCCTCAACGGCGAAGAGCGGACGATCGGAACATGGCCCGCCCGCCGCATGCTCACGTTGCTCCGGGAGGATCTGGGCCTGACGGGGACCAAGCGCTCCTGTGAAATCGGACGCTGCGGAGCCTGCATGGTGCTGCTGGACGGAGAGCCGGTCAACAGCTGCCTGCTGTCGGCTTACCAATGCAGCGGCGCGGATCTGGTGACGATCGAGGGGCTGCAGGGAGAGCGGGCCGGCCGGGTCAAGGCGGCTTTTCTTCAGGAAGGAGGCTTTCAATGCGGCTACTGCACGCCGGGAATGGTCATCTCCGTCTCTTCGCTGCTGGAGCATAATCCGTGCCCGAGCCGTTTGGAGACGGAGGAGGCGCTGGCCGGCAATATTTGCCGCTGCACCGGGTACGGAAGCATATTCCGGGCCGTATGCAGAGCCTCGGAAGGACAGGGCGAGATGCCTCCCGCCGAATAGTCCGAAGCCGGAAGGGCAGGGAGCTTTCGTCCTTGGAGCTGTGCAAGGGTCAGAGAAGCACGCCATCGGAACCAGCCCTAATATCATAGAGAAGTCAGGAGAGGAAAAGGAATGGAGCCAAAAGACCATCTGCCTTATTTGCAGCTTGCAGTGGAGGTATCGAAGCGGGCGAGGGCGGAGGGCAACACGCCGTTCGGAGCGATTCTCGTCGACAAGGAAGGCCGCGTGCTGCTGGAGCAGGGCAACATCGAGATTACGGAGAGCAATTGCACCGGACATGCGGAAACGACGCTGATGGAGCGGGCCTCCGCCGTCTATGACAGGAAGTTCCTGTGGGACTGCGTCATGTACACGACGGTCGAGCCCTGCGCCATGTGCGCGGGATCGATCTATTGGGGCAATCTCGGTACGGTCGTCTACGGCATCAGCGAGAAGCGGCTGCTGGAAATGACCGGCGACGACGAGCAGAATCCGACGCTCGATCTGCCGTGCCGGGAAGTGTTCGCGGCCGGAAGCAAGCCGGTGACGGTCATCGGCCCGTTCGCCGAGATCGAGGAAGCTGTCGTCGCCGTCCACGAGGGGTACTGGTCGTGAGCGCGAAGTGGACGATGGAGCAGCTGAACGGATTGCCTGCCGCATCATTCGTGGAAGCTCTCGGCGGCATCTTCGAGCATTCTCCCTGGGTAGCCGGGGCAGTCGAGCCGCTGCGGCCGTTCGAATCTGCGGAGGAGCTGCATGCGGCCATGGTGAATGCCGCCCGGAGCGCGCCCGAAGAGAAGCTGCTGGCGCTGCTGCGCTGCCATCCCGATCTCGGCACGAAGCTGGCGATGAGCGAGCTGTCCGTATCGGAGCAGAAGGGAGCGGGTCTGGACAGCCTGAGCCCGGAGGAATACGAGCGGTTCAGCTCGCTGAACCGGGACTATGTCGGCCGCTTCGGCTTTCCGTTCATTTTGGCGGTGCGGGGCAAGAACAAGGACGACATCCTCGCTTCGCTGGCCGAGCGCGCAGTCAGGGAGCGCGGAGAGGAGCTCGACCAGGCGCTGCGGGAAATCGCGCGCATTACCGGCTTCCGGCTCGCTGATCTGGTCGCGGAATGACGACAGGCCGCCTGGGGCCGGGGAGCTCGGGCAGCGAAGCGAGGTCAATTCGAGGAGGAGCTTGAATGGAAGGGAAATTGACGACCCATGTGCTGGACATGGCCCATGGCGGCCCGGCTGCCGGCATGAAGCTGCAGCTTGCGCGGCTGGCGGGCGCCGGCGGCAAAGGCATCATTCGGGAACGCTCCACGAACGAGGACGGAAGGCTGGATCAGCCTTTGCTCGAGGGCGAAGCGTTGACGCCGGGCGTTTACGAGCTGCTGTTTTTCGCAGGCGATTACTTCCGATCCCTGGAGCCAGGTGTGGAAGGGCGGGCCGGAGCGGCCGGGGAACTTTTTCTGGAGCAGATTCCGATCCGCTTCACCGTGACGGCTGCCGGCGGAAATTACCATGTTCCGCTGCTCGTCGCTCCTGGCGGATACAGCAGTTATAGAGGAAGCTGACCATCACATGAAAAGAGGCGGATGGAATGGAAGAACGCGGATTCCAAAAGATCGTGCGCGGCGGCCTTGTCGTGCTGCCCGGCCATGACGAGCCGCAGCAGGCGGACATCGGCATCTGCGCCGGCCGGATCGCTGCAGTCGGAACCGGGCTGGAAGCGGCCGGAGCGGAAATCATCGACGCCGGGGGCTGCCTGGTCATGCCCGGCGGCATCGACGTCCATGTCCATTTCAACGAGCCGAACATGGGCCACTGGGAAGGGTTTCCGACCGGCTCCGCGGCGCTGGCCGCCGGCGGCTTCACCGCGTATGCCGACATGCCGCTGAACGGCTTGCCCGCGACGGTGGATACCGCGGCGCTCGCGCTGAAGGCGGAGGCGGCCGAGGGCAGGTCGGCGGTCGATTACGCCTTCTGGGGAGGGCTTGTGCCCGGCAAGCTGCAGGAGCTCGAGCCGATGGCCGAGGCGGGCGTCGTCGGCTTCAAGGCGTTCGTCTCCAAGCCGGGCGGCGAAGGGGAGGGCCGCTTCGTCGAGGCCGACGACTGGACCTTGTATGAAGGGATGCGCCGGATCGCCTCCTTTGGCGGGGTGCTGGCGCTGCATGCGGAGAACGACAGCATGACGACGGCTCTCGGAGATGCCATGCGGCGCGAAGGGCGTACGGGCGCGCTTGATTTTGCGGCGTCTCGTCCGCCGATCGCGGAGCTCGAGGCGGTCAACCGGGCGCTCTTCTACGCCGGCAGGACCGGATGCCGCCTCCATTTCGTGCATATCAGCCATCCTGATTCCGTAGAGCTGATCCATAGCGCCAAGAAGAGCGGAATGGACGTCACGGTGGAGACTTGTCCGCACTATCTGATGCTGACCGAGGAGGATATGGCCAGGCTGGGAGCCGTCGCCAAATGCGCTCCTCCGCTGCGCGGCGCGGAGAGCAGGGACCGCCTGTGGGAGCAGCTTGCCGCGGGCAAGATCGATCTCGTCGCCTCGGATCATTCCCCCTCGCCCTTCGAGCTGAAGGAAGCTCCCGGGCTGAGCTTTTTTGACGGCTGGGGAGGCATCTCCGGAGCCCAGAGCACGATGGAGCTGCTGCTCCACGAAGGCGTGGGGAAAAGGGGGCTGCCTGCCGGACTTGTGGCGAGGGTGCTGTCGCAGGCGCCGGCAGCGCGCTTCGGCTTCGCGGCCAAGGGAGGCATCGTTCCCGGACTCGACGCCGATCTTGCGCTCGTGGACATGGAGCATCGCTACACGCTCGAGAAGAGGCATCTGCAGTACCTGCATCCCCACAGCCCGTACGAGGGCATGGAATTCGGCTGCAGAGTGGCCGGGACGCTGCTGCGGGGCGAGCTTGCCTATTCCCTGGAAAGCGGCGTTCTGCCCGGTGGCGGGGCGAGAATACGCGCCGGCCTCGGCAGCTATGCCGGCAAGGCTTGATGGATGGGAAAGGAGGCCGGCTCATGGCCAGACATAGAGAGGCTGCCGCCGCGGACGGGGCTGCAGCCTGCATGATGGATATTCTGGAGGAGCTGGCTCGGATCGGAGCCGAAGAGGCCGGGACTGAACTGCCCGGGACGGAAAGGATGGCGGCCGGCACGAAAGCTCAAGCTCGAATGATGGCAGCCGGCCCGGAAACTCAAGCTCGGACGGCTGCTGCGGAGGCTGATTCCGGCGGTTCGGGAGAACGGCCGGGCAAAGCGGAAGCCAGGCGGGGCGATGCGAAGGAACAGCCGGGCATGGCGGGAGTTCCGGCCGGCGTAACGAGGCTGCTCTACGACGAGGCTTGGCTGGATGCCCAGCGCCATCTGGAGGCGCGGCTTGCCGGCCTCGGCCTGGAGACGCGCTGGGACCGGACCGGCAGCTTGTACGGGCGGCTGCCCGGAAGGGATGGCGGGCGGACGATTCTGACCGGCTCGCATGTGGACACGGTCCGCCGGGGCGGACGTTACGACGGCGCTTACGGCATCGCCGCCGGCATTGCCGCGCTGGATGCGCTCAACCGGCTCTATGGACCGCCGCGCCGGACGCTGGAGGTCGTATCTCTGTGCGAGGAGGAAGGCAGCCGGTTTCCGTTGTCGTACTGGGGATCCGGCAATCTGACGGGACGGTACGGTCCTGCGGACGCGGGGAGATACCGCGACGCGGATGGAGCGACGCTGGAGGAGGCGATGCATGGAGCCGGCTTCGGCGGGGAGAGCCTGCCGGATCCGCGGCGGCATGACCTGGATGCCTTTGTCGAGCTTCATATCGAGCAAGGCGTCGTGCTGGAGCGGACCGGCGACGATGTCGGCATCGTGGAGGCCATCGTCGGCCAGCGGCGCTACGCGATGACGCTGGCCGGCGAGGCGAATCACGCCGGGACGAC
>NZ_CBRA020000244.1:0-15245 GCF_000469945.2 Paenibacillus sp. P22
GTCCGGCATGCTGCACGAAGCTGTGCCGGGCATTTGCATCGGACCGCTGTTCCGGCATGCTTCTCGAGTATCGGACCGCTGTTCCGGCATGCTCGAGAAGCTGCGTTTGTTGGATTCGTCGAAATTCCATCAAGGCATGGCCGTCGAAGCCGCAGAGGGATGCGAGGATGTGCAGGAGCTGCAATTCGGATTGAATCTAATTCGGAAAGTCGGATTTAAACCTGGCGCCGCAGGCAATACTATCCGGTATGGGTCTTTTATTCCGGAAACGCTTGAGAGGAGCGGGTAAGCATGACGTTAAGCTTGTTTTTGATGCTGGTTCAGGTATTTTTCGCTGTCGTAATCGGGGTCTACTTTTGGAATATGCTGCGCAGCCAGCGCACGAACCGGTCCGCCGTGGACAAGGAATCGCGCAAGGAAATGGATAAGCTCCGGAAGCTTCGCTCCATCTCGCTGACGAAACCGCTCGCGGAGAAGACGCGTCCGCAGACGATGCAGGACATCGTCGGGCAGCGCGACGGTCTTCGCGCGATGAAGGCGGCGCTCTGCAGCGCCAATCCTCAGCATGTCATCGTCTACGGTCCCCCGGGAGTCGGCAAGACGGCCGCAGCCCGGGTCGTGCTGGAGGAAGCGAAGAAAAATCCGACGTCCCCGTTTCTGGCGGAAGCGAAGTTCACGGAAATCGACGCCACGACGGCCCGCTTCGACGAGCGCGGAATCGCCGATCCTCTGATCGGCTCCGTGCATGATCCGATCTACCAGGGAGCCGGAGCGATGGGCGTGGCCGGCATTCCGCAGCCCAAGCCGGGCGCTGTGACGAAGGCGCATGGAGGCATGCTGTTCATCGACGAAATCGGGGAATTGCATCCCATCCAGATGAATAAACTGTTAAAGGTTCTGGAAGACCGCAAGGTGTACCTCGAGAGCGCCTACTACCACTCCGAGGATCCGAATATTCCGATGTATATCCATGACATTTTCCAAAACGGCCTGCCGGCCGACTTCCGTCTCGTCGGAGCGACGACCCGGTCTCCGCAGGATTTGCCGCCGGCGCTCCGTTCCCGCTGCATGGAGATTTACTTCCGGCCGCTGCTGCCGGAGGAGATCGCAGAAATCGCCGACAACGCGGTGAAGAAAATCGGCTTCGCCCCTTGCCCTGAGGCGGTGGATGTGGTCAAGCGCTATGCGACCAACGGCCGCGAAGCGGTCAACATCATCCAGCTTGCCGCCGGCCTTGCCTTGTCGGAAAAGCGGGAGGGCATCGGCGCAGCCGATATCGAGTGGGTCGTGAACAGCAGCCAGATCCCGCCGCGTCCGGACCGCAAGATCCCCGCCGCGCCTCAGGTCGGCTTCGTCAATGGCCTTGCCGTATACGGCCCCAATATGGGCACGCTGCTGGAAATCGAAGTGAGCGCGATTCCGGCCGCTTCCGGCAAAGGCTCCTTCACCATTACGGGTGTCGTCGACGAAGAAGAGCTTGGAGGCGGACAGCGGACGCTCCGGCGCAAGAGCATGGCCAAAGGCTCCGTGGAAAATGTCATCACGATGCTTCGCCGCATCGGCATGAGGCCGCATGACTTCGATCTCCACATCAACTTCCCGGGCGGCACGCCGATCGACGGACCGTCGGCGGGAATCGCCATGGCGACCGCGATCACATCCGCCATCCGCGGCATTCCGGTGGACCACCGGATCGCAATGACCGGGGAAGTGGGAATCCACGGCAACGTCAAGCCCGTCGGCGGCGTGCTGGCCAAGGTGGAGGCCGCCTTCCAGGCCGGTGCCGACACGGTCTATATTCCGAAGGACAATTGGCAAGAAATTTTCGCGGGCTTGAACGGTCTGCGTGTCATTCCGGTCGATCGGGTGGAGGAAGTATTCCAGACGGTCTTCCCGCAAGGATTCATGGCGGAGGAAGCCGTGGAGGACATTTCCGAGCCGGCAACGATCAGCGATTTGTTCCTGACGCCGCAGGTGCCCTATTTGCAGGCGGATTCTCGGGAATGATACAATAGGGGGACTATCTAAATGGGAGGTGTTGGCATGGGACCTGCCAAAGGAAGAAGCCGCAGGCTGCCGCTGCTCCCGCTTCGGGGGCTGCTTGTATACCCCAGCATGGTGCTTCATCTGGATGTGGGAAGGGAGAAATCGGTCAAGGCGCTTGACCGGGCCATGCTCGACGATCATATGATCCTCCTCTGCTCGCAATCGGAAGTGAATATCGAAGAGCCGACCGAAGAGGATATTTACCGAATCGGCACCATTGCCCGGGTGCGCCAGATGCTGAAGCTGCCCAACGGCACGATCCGGGTGCTGGTGGAAGGCGTTACGAGGGCGGAGATCCAGGATTACGTCGCCCGCGAGGAGTTTTACGAGGTGTCGATCCGAGAGCTTCCGGAAGAGGAATCGACCGATCCGGAGATCGACGCCCTCATGCGCACGGTGCTGAACCAGTTCGAGCATTACATCACGCTGTCCAAGAAAGTCACGCCGGAGACGCATGCCGCTGTATCGGATATCGACGAGCCCGGCCGTCTGGCCGATGTCATAACGAGCCATCTGTCGCTCAAGATCAAGGACAAACAGGAGATTCTCGAGACGGTCGACGTGCGCGCCCGGCTGGAGAAGCTGCTCGATTTCCTGAACAACGAGCGCGAGGTGCTGGAGCTGGAGCGCAAGATCAGCCAGCGCGTGAAGAAGCAGATGGAGAAGACGCAGAAGGAATACTATCTTCGCGAGCAGATGAAGGCGATCCAGAAGGAGCTCGGAGACCGCGAGGGCCGTGCGGGAGAAGTCGAGGAGCTGCGCTCCCAGCTGGAAACCGCCGAGCTTCCCGAGAAGGTCAAGGAGAAGGTCGAGAAGGAAATCGACCGGCTGGAGAAGATGCCGGCATCCTCGGCCGAGGGCGGCGTCATCCGCAATTATATCGATTGGCTCTTGTCGCTGCCTTGGGGCAAAGCGACCGAGGACGATCTTGATCTCGCCAAAGCGGAGGAAGTGCTGGACGAGGACCATTACGGACTGGAGAAGCCGAAGGAGCGGGTGCTGGAGTATCTGGCGGTCCAGAAGCTCGTCCAAAAGCTGAAGGGACCGATCCTTTGCCTTGTCGGACCTCCCGGGGTCGGCAAAACCTCGCTCGCCCGCTCCATCGCCAAGTCGCTCGGACGGGAGTTCGTCCGCATTTCTCTCGGCGGCGTCCGGGATGAGGCGGAGATCCGCGGCCATAGGCGCACCTATGTGGGCGCCATGCCGGGACGGATCATCCAAGGCATGAAGAATGCCGGCTCGATGAATCCGGTATTCCTGCTCGACGAAATCGACAAGATGGCTTCGGATTTCCGGGGCGACCCGGCTTCCGCTCTGCTGGAGGTGCTGGATCCGGAGCAGAACGGCACGTTCAGCGACCATTTCGTCGAGGTGCCGTTCGACCTCAGCTCGGTCATGTTCGTGACGACGGCCAATGCGCTGCACAACATCCCGCGTCCGCTGCTGGACCGGATGGAAGTGTTGTACATTCCCGGGTACACGGAGCTGGAGAAAAGCCAGATCGCGCGCCGCTACCTCATTCCGAAGCAGAAGAGGGAGCATGGCCTGAAGGAGGAGCAGCTGGAGATCGAGCCGGAGGCGCTCCTGCAGCTGATCCGCGAGTACACCCGCGAATCCGGCGTCCGAAATCTCGAGCAGCAGATCGCGGCCATCTCCCGCAAGGCGGCCAAAAGGCTCGTCTCGCAGCCGGAAGGGGAAACGATACGGGTCGACGAGGCGGTCATCAAGGAATGGCTGGGGCCGGCCAAGTTCCGCTACGGCATGGCCGAAGCGGAGGATCAGGTCGGCGCCGTCACCGGGCTTGCCTGGACCGAGGTCGGCGGCGATACGCTTGTCATCGAGGTGACGGTGCTCCCCGGCACCGGCAAGCTTACGCTTACCGGCAAGCTCGGCGATGTCATGAAGGAATCGGCGCAAGCCGCCTTCAGCTACACCCGCTCGCGGGCGGAGGAGCTCGGCATCGATCCGCAGTTCCATGAAAAGAACGATATCCACATCCATATTCCCGAAGGCGCGATTCCAAAGGACGGACCTTCTGCGGGCATCACGATGGCGACTGCCCTGATATCGGCTCTTACCGGCCGCAAGGTGGATAAAAAAGTCGCCATGACCGGCGAGATCACGCTCCGGGGCCGTGTGCTGCCAATCGGCGGCCTCAAGGAAAAATCGCTTGCCGCCCATCGGGCAGGCATCCGCAAGGTGCTGCTGCCGTTCGACAACGAGCGGGACCTGCGGGATATCCCGGACAGCGTGCGCGAACAGATGGAATTCGTTCCCGTCGCGCATATGGATGAAGTCGTCCGCCATGCTCTGCTGCCGGCAGAGGACGGAACAAGCGGCGGCCAGGCCGCCGCAGAAGAGAAAGCAGGGACCCCGATTTTATGAAGATTACGAATGCAGAATTTATCATCAGTGCGGTCCAGCCGCATCAATATCCTGTCGACGCCTTGCCGGAGATTGCTCTGGCAGGGCGTTCGAATGTCGGAAAATCTTCTCTCATCAACAAGCTCATCATGCGCAAGAATCTCGCTCGGACAAGCTCCCAGCCGGGCAAGACGCAGCAGCTGAACTATTACAAGGTCAACGAGGCCGTCTACTTCGTCGATTTTCCCGGATACGGCTATGCCAAGGTATCCAAGACCGAACGAGAAGCCTGGGGCAAAATGATCGAACGCTATTTGCAGGGCCGCGAGGAGCTGAAGCTCGTGCTGCTCGTCGTCGATATCCGCCATGCGCCGAGCAAAGACGACGTGCTCATGTTCGATTGGCTCAAGCATTACGGCATTCCTTTCTGCATCGTCTGCACGAAGGCGGACAAGATTCCGAAGAGCCAATGGGACAAGCAGATCAAGCTGGTCAAGCAGACGCTCGGCGCAAGCGCGGGCGACCGGGTCGTTTTGTTCTCCTCCGAAAAGGGTAATGGAAGAGACGAATTATGGAGCGTAATCGCGTCCGCGGCAGGATATGAGGGAGAAGTTCTTCAAGGAACGCCGGAATTGTAAGCATTTTGCATCTTTCTTGATGCCAATCACGGTTCCTAGCGGATAATTCTCAAATTCGGCGGATAATCGCGGCCGGCCGGCAGGAATCGTTTGAGCCGATGCCGTATAATGGTTGTAGGTCTTTTATTTGCCCGTGAATGCGGAAAAAGCGTTCGAAGCCGGAAAAGTGGTGACGGTCGCCTTTGAAGACGGATTTCCCTCCATAGAAATCTAATGAAGGAAGTCTGGGTTCAACAGCGATTGAAGGCTCGGACGGTTTTGGAGCGAATGCAAGCGGGCAGTGAACATTGCAACCATAGCTTCGAAGAACAAAGAATTGAGGAGATTTTTATGGCTCAGCGGATAGCCACCGAGTACGTTCAAGCCAAACTGCGACTGACACGCGATGAGATGACCCGATTCCTCCGTTTTTTTGACGAGCAGCAAGTACGCCTTGGCGTCAAGGTGCTCGATAACGGCAGCCAAGAGGCGGTTCTCGAAGACTGTGCAGGGAGGGAAGAAGTCCGCTTTGTATTCCAGCAGGATGAAGATCGCTTTGTATGCGAGTGGTCCTGCCGCATCACCAACGTCGCGCTCACCAATGCGCTTCGCAAGGCCGTCGCGGCTTTCAAGGGCGACGCCGTCGTCAAACGCATCTACAGCCATTATACGATGTCGTATCAGTATGTAGCAGGCGCCGTGCATCAGATCGCCGAGCTGACCGCCAAGGGCAGCCGCATCGTGTACCAGTTCAAGGACACGCTGGGCGAGCTTGAGCGTGCTTTCCGCCTCCAATCGGTGGAGGGGGAAATCCAGTGGATCCAGCAGGCTGTCAACGAGCTGCTCGATCGCCGCATCGATGCTGCAAGCGCAGCCGAGAAGCTGGAGATAGACCGCAGCCTCAAGCTGTATTCCGACCGGCTTTTCGCTCTCGAAGCCTGATTCCGACCGCTTTTTCCGATGCCGCCTCCGGGCGGCTTTTTTTCATGCCTCCGCCTTTTGCGGGCCCGCTTCGGACATGCAGCTGGAGAAGGGCTGTCCGCGTGCAGGAAAACGGGTTTTTTTTTAACAGAAAAAAAGGTTGCATTTCCTATAGATAGATGGTATTTTTAATTTCGTTGAAAAAAACCCAATATAGGAACCAGGATTCACTCAGGACATGGATATGTTGCGAGAGAGAGTTATCCCTCGGGAAGTGAATGACGTAGGTCCTAGCGGATGAAATTTTTAATCATTTTATTCCTAGGAAGGGGGAGCCGGAAGATGGAATATTCGACTTTCGGAAGACATGTTGCGGTTGATGCTTGGGGAGTAGACTTCGAACTCATTAACAACGCAGAGTTTCTGCAAGCCCACATGGTAGAGGCTGCTGAAGCATGCGGAGCATCTGTGCTCTCGGTACAGGCAAAACAATTTGAGCCCCAAGGCGCAACCGTATTGGTGCTCTTATCGGAAAGCCATCTCTCGATTCACACGTATCCAGAAAGAGGCTTTGCTGCTCTTGACTGCTACACCTGCGGTGAGACCGTGGACCCACAGCTGGCGATCGATTACATGCTGGCCGTGCTGAAACCTAAAGCCACTCACGCGAAGAAGCTGATTCGCGGAATGGGTGAGCTGCAAGTCGTAGAACCGGAAATGAAACAAATCGAGCTGGTTTAACATCCAGCCTGCTGTACAAATAACCATGGGAAGGCTCCATGGTTATTTTTTTTAAGCCTGGAATAGAGATCGGGCTGCGGGCCTAAACTAGACAATGGATGAAATGGTTGTCTTTGTCGGAATGGGCTTCTTGCCCGGCGGAAGCCGGCTGTCCTGCTGTCGTCAAGACATTTCCTTCCTTTTGGCGAGCCGGTCAAAAAAACGTCATAACTTGAGTCTTCCCTCCCAAAAAACTATGTTATAATAATTCTAAATTAGTTGCTCGGACAAGGCAGCTTAGATACGAAAATAAGGCGGTGATGTCACTTGCATATTATTGTGGTCGGGCTCAACTATCGTACGGCTCCTGTCGAAATCAGGGAGAATTTCGCAATCGCGGACAGCGATCTGCCCCGTGCGGTCGAAGCTCTCAAGGCGACCCCAAGCATACTGGAAGGTGTCATCGTCGCGACCTGCAACCGGACGGAGCTGTATGCGGTCGTTGACCGGCATCATCTGTGCGGCCACCATATCCGCACGTTCATGGAGCAGTGGTTCCGCCTCCCGCGGCAGGAATTCACCAGCCATCTTTATATGTATGAGGACGATCGGGCTATCGAGCATCTGTTCCGGGTTGCAAGCGGCTTGGATTCCATGGTCATAGGGGAGACGCAGATCCTGGGCCAAGTGCGGAATGCTTTCCTGCTCGCCCAGCAGCAGCGCGCGACGGGCACGATCTTCAACATGCTTTTCAAGCAAGCCGTAACTCTTGCCAAGAACGCCCATACCGAGACGTCGATCGGGGAGTCGGCCGTATCGGTCAGCTATGCGGCCGTGGAGCTCGGCAAGCGGATCTTCGGCCAGTTCAACCGCAAGACGGTCATGATCATCGGAGCCGGCAAGATGAGCGAGCTTACGGCCAAGCACTTGTATGCGAACGGAGCCGACCGGGTGCTCGTCGTCAACCGGACGTTCGAGCGCGCGGCGGAGCTGGCGGAGAAATTCAGCGGCATACCCTGCTCCATGGAAGAAGCGGAGCGGAGGCTGCATGAGGCCGATATCATCATCAGCTCGACCGGAGCCCAAGGTTATGTGCTCAGCCGCGAGCAAGTGGCGGCCGCCATGCAGCGCAGGAGAGCCCGTCCTCTGTTCATGATCGACATCGCCGTTCCCCGCGACCTGGATCCCGAGATCGCTTCCGTCGAGAACGTATTCCTGTACGACATCGACGATCTGGAAGGCATCGTGGAGTCGAACATGGAGCATCGCCGCCAGGAGGCGGAGAAGATCGGAGTCATGATCGCCGCCGGCTTGCAGGAATTCCATCAGTGGTACCGTACGCTCGGCGTCGTGCCGCTGATCCGCTCCCTGCAGGAGAAGGCCGAGGATATTCATAGCCAGACGATGGACAGCCTCTCCAAGAAGCTGCCCGGACTGGACGAGCAGCAGCTGAAGGTCATCCATAAGCTGACCAAGAGCATGCTGAACCAGATGGTGCAAAATCCGATTCACAGCATTAAGGAGCTTGCGGGCGATAAGAAAGCGGATGAGGCGATGGAGCTGTTCGCCAAGCTGTTTGCCCTGGAGGACGGCGCGCCGTCCAAGACCGTCAAGAGCCAAGCGGCGAGGACAAGTGATCCGTCACGCCAAGGCTACGAAGAAGCCAAGCCGTCCAAGGGCGCCTTTGCAGCGGTCATGCGCTAGGCTGCCAGGATTATCGCCCTCATCTCCAAGGTCAGGAGGGCGCCATGGTCACCATTTACGACACGATTTTGTATTTATACGCCCTGAGCCTTCTGTTCTACTTCTCCGATTTCGTCGACGCGAACCGGAGAGCGAAGCGGATGGGCGCAGGGCTGCTTGTGTTCGTATGGGTTCTTCAGACTGGATACGTGCTGTACCGGATCTGGTCCCATCTGGACATGACGCTGTTTTCCAGATTCGAATACTGGCTTGCGGTTTCGTGGCTCCTGCTGACGACTTCGCTCGTCATCAGCCGCTTTTTCCGAATCGAATTCATCGTGTTTCTCGTCAACATCATCGGTTTCGGGGTGCTGGCGCTCAATCTGTTCAGCGGACCTTCCCGCGGAATCCCGCTTCCGGACTGGAAGCTGGCCAATGAACTGCTCATTCTACATATCAGCCTCGTGCTGTGCTCCTTCGCGGCGCTGGCCATTTCGAGCGTGTTCTCGGGCATGTACCTGTTCCTGCATGGAAGGCTCAAGTCGCGGAAATGGAATCGGACGACGGCTCGGCTGCCGAGCCTGGAGCAAGCCGACCGGTTCGCTTTTCGCCTCGTCATGATCGGCGTTCCGCTGCTCGCCCTTTCCTTGTCGGTCGCGGTTGCTCTCGTCATCGTCGAGAACAGGTTCCAATATTTGCTCGATTGGAAAGTCATCACCTCCTTCGCGGTCCTCATTTTGTACAGCTTTTATTTGATCCAGAAAAAGATTCTGCGCAAAACCGCGCTGGAGACGGCGCGCTGGAACGTATTTTGCTTTGCTTTTCTCGTTCTGAATACGATGATCAGCCCGGCATCGGATTTTCACCGCTGAGTTTGGAGGAGGAGATGGCGATGCCGGGATATCCGGTTGTGCTGTCGCTGGAGGGGAAACGCTGCCTGATCGTCGGAGGCGGCGCGGCTGCCGAACGGAAGGCGGCCGGATTGCTTGACGGCGGCGCGGACAAGCTTGTCGTCATCAGCCCGGCAATCACGGCGGGCATCCAGGAGATGGCCGGACAAGGGCGGCTGAATCATACGGACAGACATTACCGGCGGGGCGACGCAGCAGGCATGTTTCTCGTCGTGGCGGCCACCGGCATCCTTGAAGTCGACCGCGCAGTCATGGAGGATGCCGGCAAGGCAGGCGCGTTGTTCAACCATGCCTCAAGCGGGCAATCAGGCGATTTCATTACAGCGGGCGCGGTAAGGCGGGGCGGGCTGCTGCTGGCCGTCACGACGGGAGGCGGTTCGCCTGCCCTATCTTCCGTCATCCGGGAAGAGCTTGAAGACTTATACAAGGAGCCGTATGCGGAGGCTGTAAGGCAGCATGCGGAGCTGAGGCGAAGGCTGCTGGCCGAGGAGCCGGATCCAGGCAAGCGAAGGCGGCTGCTCCGCAGCGAGGCGAAGCGTCTGGCCAGCTGGGCGGCTGCCGCAAGCAGGGGACTAGAGGATCGTGCCCGATTCGGGGCGGAAGGAGAAGGGGATATTGAAAACAGATGAGAACGGCCGCAGAGTCATTGTCGTCGGCACTCGCCAGAGCGCGCTCGCGCTGACGCAGACCGGGCAGGTCATAGAGGAGCTGCAGCGTCTTGCGGACGAGCATGGCTTGGATTACGGCTTTGAAATCCATAAGATCGTCACCAAAGGCGACCGCATCCTGGATGTAACTCTGTCCAAGGTAGGCGGCAAGGGGTTGTTCGTCAAGGAAATCGAGCAGGCTCTTCTCGACGGCGATATCGATATGGCTGTGCACAGCATGAAGGATATGCCGTCGGAGCTGCCTCCCGGACTGATCAACGGAGCGGTGCCGCGCCGCGTCGATCCTCGGGATTGCATCATTACCCGCGGCGGCATTCCCCTGGAGAAGCTCCCGATCGGCGCCGCTGTCGGAACCAGCAGCCTCAGGCGGGCCAGCCAGCTGAAGGCTTACCGGCCCGACCTGGATATCCGCTCGATACGCGGCAATATCGACTCCCGGATCCGCAAGCTGGAGACGGAAGGGCTGGATGCGATCGTGCTCGCCGCTGCCGGCTTGAAGCGCATGGGCTGGGAGGACCGCATCACCGAAGCGGTCTCCGAGGATGTCTGCCTGCCTGCCGTCGGCCAGGGCGCGCTTGGCATCGAATGCAGGGAAGGCGATGCCGATGTCCGCGCTTTGCTGGATCTGCTCAACGATTCCGATACGGAGCGGACCGTAGCGGCAGAGCGGACTTTCCTCGGCGCGCTCAACGGAGGCTGCCAGATTCCGATCGGAGCCCATGCGGTCATCCGGTCCCGAGAAGGCGGCGGGCTTGTCATGGAGCTGACCGGAATGGTAGGCTCTCCGGACGGCGAGACGATTCTAAAGGAAATGCGGGTCGGAACCGATCCGGAAGCATTGGGGCTTGAAGTCGCCCAGGCGCTGAGAGAGATGGGCGCGGCCGAGATTTTGGCGGAAATTGGGGGATAACATGTCGAAGGGGATCGTGTATCTTGTCGGCGCCGGGCCGGGAGATCCGAAGCTGATTACGGTGCGCGGCATGGAGGTGCTCTCGCGGAGCGATGCCGTCGTCTACGACCGGCTGGCCAGCCCGCGCCTGCTGCGCGGACTGAGGCCGGGGGCGGAGCGCATCTATGTCGGCAAGCGGCCGGACCGCCATACGATGAAGCAGGAGGAGATCAACCGGCTGCTTGTCGATCTGGCCTTGCAGGGCAAGACCGTCACTCGTCTTAAAGGAGGCGACCCGACCATATTCGGACGTGTCGGCGAGGAGGCCGGCTTGCTGGCCGAGCACGGCATTCCGTTCGAGATCGTGCCTGGAATCACGTCGGCGATCGCCGTGCCGGCTTATGCCGGCATTCCCGTGACGCACCGGGACCATGCGTCGTCGCTCTCGATCGTTACGGGCCATGAGAGCCCGGACAAGCTTGACCGCTCGATCTATTGGGACAAGGTGACCAATGCGACGGGCACGCTGATCTTTTTGATGGGCGTTGCCAAGATCGGGTATATCAGCGAGCAGCTGATGAAGCACGGCCGCGATGCCGATACCCCGGTAGCCCTCGTCCGCTGGGGAACGAGGCCCGAGCAGCAGACGCTGACGGGCACTCTCGCGGACATCGAGGCGAAGGTCAAGGCGGCCGGCTTCGAGCCGCCGGCGGTCATCGTCGTCGGCGATGTCGTCAAGCAGCGGGAGACGCTCCGCTGGTACGACTTGAAGCCGCTATTCGGCACGAGAGCGCTGGTGACGCGCTCGCGCAGCCAGGCCAGCGAGCTGGCCGATCTCATCGAGGAGCTTGGCGGCGAGCCGTGCGAGTTCCCCGTCATCGAGATCGTGCCGGCGCGCGGGGAAAGCGACGCGAGAGCTTTTCGCGCCGCTCTGGACGATGCGGAGAGCTACGACTGGCTGTTTTTCACCAGCGTCAATGGGGTCGAGCATTTCTTCCGCGGGCTGGCCGAGCTCGGAGGCGATATCCGCCGCTTCCACCGGGCGCGCATCGCTGCGGTCGGGCCGAAGACCGGCGATGCGCTTCGCTCGCGCGGACTTCAGCATGAAGCGCTGCCGGGCGGCTACCAGGCGGAGGGCATGCTGGGCCATCTCGACGAAGTGCTGAAGCCGGGCCAGCGGGCGTTGTTCCTGCGCGGCGATCTGGCGCGAGGAACGCTGCCGCGGGATCTTGCCGCGCGCTCCATTTCCGTGGACGCCGTCACGCTGTACGAGACGATCGTGCCTCGGGATCAGGATGAGCAGGCTCTCGAACAGCTGCGCGAAGGCGCTGTCCATGTCGTCACCTTCACGAGTTCTTCGACCGTGACGAATCTGCTCGAAGTGCTCAGGCGCTTCGGGGAGTCCGATCCGGTCGGCTTGCTCCGCGGCTGCGAAATTGCCTGCATCGGTCCCGTTACGGCCCGTACGGCGGAGGAAGCGGGGCTTGCGCCTACGATCATTCCCGAGGAGGCGACGATCGCGTCGCTGGCCGAGGCGATCGCAAGGCGGATGGCCGAGCTTCGGGACCCTGTGCAAGGCTGACAGGCAGCGGGCGGCTTTTCGTCATGGCTCGCAGGGCCGGCAACAGCCGGGCTTTCGGGACGCCACGCAGGGCCGGCAACGGCTGGCTCTCAAGCGATCCGGCAGTTTTATCGGCATCGACAAGTCAGATCAGGGAGGGCGCCGAGTGCTCCTTCCCCTGTTTTGCATACGAACACAAGGAGGAATTCACATGAGTTACCCGATCGTCCGGCATCGCCGGCTTCGCCGCACGGCGGCGATGCGCTCCATGGTCCGCGAAACGATTTTGACGGCCAGCGATTTCATTTACCCGATCTACGTCATCCACGGAACCGGCATCAAGCAGGAGATTTCCTCCATGCCGGGCGTTTTCCGCTTCTCGCTCGACCTGCTGCAGCAGGAAATCCGCGAGATCGTATCGCTCGGCATTCCTTCCATCATGCTGTTCGGGCTTCCGGACCACAAGGATCCGGTCGGATCTTCCGCCTACGACGCCAACGGCATTGTGCAGCAGGCGACAAGGCTGATCAAGGAATGGGCTCCGGGCCTGATCGTCATGGCGGATACTTGCCTGTGCCAATTCACGGACCACGGACACTGCGGCATCGTGCACCAGAACGAGCGGACCGGAGAAGCCGAGGTCGACAACGATCCTTCGCTGGAGCTGCTCGTGCGCACGGCGGTATCCCAGGCGGAGGCGGGGGCGGACGTCATCGCTCCTTCCAACATGATGGACGGCTTCGTCGGCGCGATCCGCGCAGGTCTGGATGAGGCCGGCTACAGCGACATCCCGATTCTGTCCTACTCGGTCAAATACGCCTCCGCTTATTACGGACCGTTCCGCGAGGCGGCCAATTCCGCTCCGCAGTACGGAGACCGCAAGTCGTATCAGATGGATCCGGCCAACTTCCGCGAAGCTCTCCGCGAAGCTGACAGCGACGTCGCGGAAGGCGCGGACATGCTCATGGTCAAGCCGGCGCTCGCTTATCTCGACGTCGTGCGCGCGCTCAGGGAGAACTTCGACCTTCCGCTCGTCGCCTACAACGTCAGCGGCGAGTATGCGATGGTGAAGGCGGCCGCGGCGAACGGCTGGGTCGACGAGCGCAAGATCGTGCTGGAGACGCTGCTCGGCATGAAGCGGGCCGGAGCGGACATGATCATTACCTATCACGCCAAGGACGCAGCCCTCTGGCTGCAGGAGGTGCAGAACTGATGGCGGACAACGTTCACGGCAGAAAAGCGGATGACAAGTCGAGCGCGGCCTTCGAGGAAGCGAAGCGCTATATTCCTGGCGGCGTCAACAGTCCGGTGCGCGCCTTCAAATCGGTCGGCCTCACGCCGGCTTACATGGAGCGCGGCGAAGGGGCGGTGGTGTACGATATCGACGGCAACTCCTATATCGACTACGTCGGCTCCTGGGGCCCGCTCATCATGGGCCACGCCCATCCCGCAGTCATCGAGGCGGTCAAATCCGCCGCTGAGCGCGGCACGAGCTTCGGCGCCCCGACGCTGATCGAAACGGAGATGGCGAAGCTTGTCTGCGAGCGCGTGCCGTCCTGCGACATCGTGCGCATGGTCAACTCCGGCACGGAAGCGACGATGAGCGCCCTGCGCCTTGCGCGCGGGTATACCGGAAGGAGCAAAATCCTCAAATTCGAAGGCTCCTATCACGGCCATGCCGACAGCCTGCTCATCAAAGCCGGCTCAGGCGTCGCCACGCTCGGCCTTCCCGACAGCCCGGGCGTACCCGAGACGGTGGCGTCCCAGACGATTACCGTTCCGTACAACGACCTGGAATCGGTCAAGCTGGCGTTCGAGAAGTTCGGCGAGGAGATCGCCTGCATCATCGTGGAGCCGGTAGCCGGCAACATGGGCGTCGTTCCGCCTTTGCCCGGGTTCCTGCAAGGGCTGCGCGACGTCACGACGAAATACGGAAGCCTGCTCATTTTCGACGAGGTCATGACCGGCTTCCGCGTCCACTACAACTGCGCCCAAGGGCTGTTCGGCATCACCCCCGACTTGACCTGCCTCGGCAAAGTGATCGGCGGCGGCCTTCCCGTCGGCGCCTACGGCGGACGCCGCGACATCATGGAGCGCATGGCTCCGGCCGGTCCGATCTACCAGGCGGGCACGCTGTCCGGCAATCCGCTTGCCATGGCGGCCGGTTACACGACCCTCAGCCTGCTGACGCCGGAAGTCTATCAGCAGCTGGAGAAGATGTCGGTGCGGCTGCAGGCTGGCTTCGAGGACAATGCGCGCGAAACCGGCGTGCCGGTGACGATCAACCGCGTCGGGTCCATGGTCTGTCCGTTCTTCAACGAGAGCCACGTCATCAACTTCGAGACGGCGCAGCAGAGCGATCTGGGTCGTTTCCGCACCTACTTCGCGAATCTGCTTGAGCTCGGCGTAAGCGTCGCTCCTTCGCAGTTCGAAGGCATGTTCGTCTCGGCAGCCCATACGGCGGAGCTGATCGACGAGACGATCGCCGCGAACCGGGAAGCTCTCCGGCGCCTGTAGTGAGGATTCCGGCATGGAGCTGATGATGGAATCCGCTTATCGCCGCGGAGAGTGGCTGCATGTGCCGGTCTCCCCGGACGGAGATGCCGGAGAGCTGAGAGCCGGAAGCCATGCGCACGAGACGCGCCTGCAGCTTCTGGCTCTTGGCCTTTGGCCGGCCAAATGGATCAATTCCCTCTTCTCCACCGGAGGCATCGGCTGGACGCCGGACGGCGAGCTGCGCCTGCGGGCGTTTCCCGCCGCAGAGGCGGCCGACCCGCTGCAGGAGGAAGTTCTGCGGGAAACAGGGGACAGGCTGAAGTTCAACATCGAGCTGAAGCGCCACGACCGGGTGGACGGCTTGCTGGA
>NZ_CBRA020000245.1:0-4255 GCF_000469945.2 Paenibacillus sp. P22
CGATTACAGTTCCCTTTTGCTTCTTGCTTCCAACGATCGGAACTAGTCCTATTATAAAGGTTGATGTCTATCATGGATGTGAAGATTGTCGATGTCGCCCATCGGGCCGGCGTCTCTACCGCCACCGTGTCCAGGGTGCTGAACGATAGCTCSGTCGCGCCGACGCGCTCCGGATCGACCTCCGGCATGCCCATGGCGATGCCGGCCAGCTGGGCCGTGTCGAGGAAGATGTGCCGGAACAGCAGATCATCCGGCTCGCCGTCGAGGCCGCGGATGATATGGCCCTGCAAGGTGTTGCCCTTCACTCCGCCGACGTCCTCCGAGGAGCCCCCTTGGCCGCGGACGTCCAGGGAGAAGAAGGAGAATCCGAGCGCCGCGTAGCCGAGCTTATCCGCCCAGTCTCCGGATTGGCCGGAATAGCCGTGGAAATGCAGCAGCGCCGGATGCGGCTGCGGGATGTTTTTGGGCCGCACGTATTTGGCATGGATGCGGGCTCCCTTCACCCCGGTGAAATACAGGTCGAAGCATTCCGCATGCGGCACCTGAAAGGCTGCCGGCACAAGCTCCACTTGAGGATCAACCGCTTTCATCTCTTCCAGCGCTCGCTCCCAATAGGCGTCAAAATCGGCCGGACGCGGGTTGCGCCCCTCGTACCGGCGCAGCTCCTCGAGCGGCATGTCGAGCATCGGCATCGTCGAAAACCTCTTTCGTTTGGTTAGTTAGGCGGCCAATAACCGTCTTTCCTTTCCTTTTATCACGCATGCCGGACCCGTCAACCCTCGCTTGGCGCCCCGCGCCGCCCGCTCTGGCAGAGCCTCACAGAACCATCAGGAAGACGAGGACGATCAGCAGCAGGCTGATCAGCCCGAGCGTGACGGAGACGATCCAGACGAGCAGAATCGGAGAGCGGAACCGCTCCTCGTTGATCCCTCTGCGCTTCTGGAAATAATCCCTGGCCGCCAGCAGCAGGACGACGGCTCCCATGATGACCGAGCCGATGCCCCCGGCGGAAGCGATGAGACGGCCCGAACGGCCGAGCACCTCCGTCTGCAGCACGAGTCCTGCGGCTATGAAGCCGAGGCCGATCATGGCGATGCTCGTCCTCACCCAGGCGAGAAAGGTCCGTTCGTTGGCCAGATGCTGCTGGGTGTACTTCGCTTCCTGTTCCATCGTCATCTCTCCTTTCCCCCATCATACCCCGGACACGGGAAGCGCAAAAAGGCCTTCCCGCAGGAAGGCCTTGAAATCCGCGTCTAATAACGTTCCAGAATCAACTGGGTCTTGAGCGAATCCTGAGGCACGAGCCAGCCCTTGCCCTGCACGAAGGCAATCAGCTTGTCCCGCTCCGCCGCGGCCTCGCCAGCGTCGTCCGTCTTGAAGGAAACTTCCACGATCGTCTCCGTTCCCGTTCCGGAGGCGCTTCGGATCGGCCAGATTTCCAGATCCGTCTCCAGTCCGTCGAAGGCGCCCGTATACTTGCTTACAGCCACTGGTCCATGCGCTCTTGCAGCCGACAGCTTCCCTTTGCCCCAGCCGGAGGCGCTCCAATTTTCCAGCTTGCCGGGGATTTCATCCACCGCCATGCCGAGCGCTTTGCTTTCTGCCGGCAGAGCCGTGCCGCTGTAGCCCGAGGCGCTTTTCTTTTTCTCCGTGGAAATGCTCAGCGTCTGCTTGCTGTAGTTCCAGTCGATCTCGGCCTCGTAATTGTCGTCCGAGGAAGTGAAGCCCTCCAGCCTGGCCTGCTCCAGCGCCGCATTGATATTGCCGTTCACGATGGGATAACGCTTCTTGTAGCTGATCTCGAAGTTCGATTTGTCGGCTTTCTTGCGGAAGCGCACATCCCATCCCTTCGAATTCAAATCGAGGGACCCGGTGTCGAAATACTCCACGCCGATGCTCTGCGCGGAACCGAGCCCGAAGGCGCTTGCCAGCGCCGGGGACGGCTTGCCGTCGCTGCCGAGCGCGGCTGCCGGACTGAGCAGCAGCTTCACTTCGTAACCCGGAACCATGACGGAGCTTGCCGCTTGGGCCCGTTCGCCCGATTGCATGCCGATTGTCGCGATCAAGCCCCCGGCCAATACCGCCGCAGCCGCTTTTTTCCATACGCTTTTCATCTCATCCGCTCCCCTGCCTGATTTTGCCTTCCGGCTTCTTAACTGTAGCTCCGGCTTGTCCCGGCAACATCAAGGAGATTCGGAGAGTGCGTTAAATACGGAATTAAAAGTTGAATGCCGCTCAAGGTTTATTGAATACGGCCCGACAGCAGCTCCATCATGCTTTGCAGCTGGCCGGACGGATGGCGGTCGCGGTTGCTGGCGCAGCTGATCGTGCGCCGGTAGCGGAACTCCGGAATCGGCCTTGCCAGCAGCAAGCCTCTCGCCACCTCTCCTTGGACCGCCAGTCCCGATACGAACGATACATGACCGCCCTGAATGACCGCCTGCTTGATCGCTTCCAGCGAATCCAGCTCCAGATGCTGCTCCAAGCGGATTCCATGCTGCTCCAGCCAGCGGTCCGTCAGCTCGCGCGTACTGGAATGCCGTCCGTGCAGGACGAAGTCGGCGGTCGCCAGCAGACCCGGGTTCAGTTCAGGGCTGGCGGCCAAGTAATGGCTCGGAGCATGCGCCAGCACGAGCTCGTCGTCGCAGAGCTCATGCACGTCAAGCATCGGCAGGCGGAACGGCTCCGCCGACAGGACGCCGAGATCGATCTCGTGGCTCAGCAGCATCTCCTTGATGACGGAGGATGGCTTGACGGCCAGCGTGACCGTCACCTTGGGATGACGGCGGGCGAACTCCTTGAGCAGGCGCGGCAGCATGTAGGTCGCCGGAACATAGCTGGCCCCGATGCGGAGGGTCCCCCTCCCCGGAGTCCCGTATTCCTGGGCTGTCCGCCTCGCCTCCGCGGCGAGGCTGTTGATTTTTCCCGCATAATGCAGCAAGGCGCGCCCCGCCTCCGTCAGAATCACCTTGTCCATCCGCGGCTCGAACAGCTTCACGCCGTATTCCTGCTCCAGCGACTTCATATGGTAGGTGACCGTCGGCTGCTTGAGGCCAAGCACTTCGGCCACGGCGGTTACTTTGCGGTGCTTGTCGAGCAGCTCGACGATCTGGAACTTCAGAAGGTTCATTCCCTTGTCCCGCCTTCCTCATCCTGGTTGAAAAAGAGAGCCTCCCGGCCGTTCTCCTGCCATTCGTGCCGTCCGGTCATCCCCAAGCGCTGATCCGGATGCCGGCCTGCCTTTCTTGGGGACGAGTCGGACAAGAATAGTCCTTCCGTCTCGTCAGATCGACGAGCGTCAACCGCAGCCCGTGCTTGGCCCCGGTGTCGATGCCGAGCTTGCCGGGGCCATGCCACAGCTCTCCCGGCGGCGCTCCGATCTTGTGCGTCGGCGTGTGGCCGAACACGACATGAGCCGGCGGCAGCCCTGCGCCGCCTGTCTCCCCAGTCCCGAAGGCTGCATCGGCGGCGCATCGGCGGCGCCCCAGAACTCCTCCCGGATGCCGATCAGATCCGGCTCCGTCTGCCGCTCCAGAGGCAGGCCGGGACGGATGCCGGCATGCACGAACAGCCAGCCGCCTTCGGCCGCATGGAGCGGAAGGCTCTGGAGAAATTGCAGCTGCGCGGAGCTTGCGGAATCCAGGCTCCCGCGGCTCGCCAGCTCCCGCTCCAGATGCCGCTGCAGATGCCGCTCCATGTTGCCGGCAAGCGCGACGGCGCCGCCGGAGGCCAGCTCCATGACGTCGTTCAGGGAGCTCCATGTATGCGGCTCGTAATCGATATAATCGCCAAGCAGAAAGAGCCTGTCCCTGCCCGGCTCGTATGCGGCCGCTTCCAGCAGCAAGCGAGCTTCGGCGGTGAAGCCATGGATGTCGGATAGTGCCAGTATTCGGGACATGATGGTCAGTTTGCCTCCTGCTGTGGATAAAGGTAGAGATCGTTCGGGGATATCGTCAGCATGCCCTCGTCTCCGGCCGCCAGCGGCCGATGATGCAGGAACGTCAGCGGCTGTCCGTCGGCCGTGCGGGCCAGCACTCTCCAGCCCTTGCCTTCGAAGACGCTGTGCATGACATGCACGGGCAAGCGGTTCGGCTCCATGCCCGGCTCCAGCGAAGCCGCGGCCTCGGCAGCGGCCGCATCGCCGGAGGACGAGCCGTCCCGCGGCAGAAAGTCCGCCGGGCCGTAGTCGAAGGAATACACGGAGCGTCCGGCTTGGCGCCCGTCTGCGACACGTTCGGAAGATTGAAATGCTGCG
>NZ_CBRA020000246.1:0-15497 GCF_000469945.2 Paenibacillus sp. P22
GGGTAGGTCATACTCCGGCTTGGATGACCTGCAGCAGCTGCGTAAATGGAATGCCTTTCATTCGGCTCAGCCCTCCTCCGAGCAGTCGGATAAGAGAGTACGCCCCGAAGACCAACCCGGACCCGCTGGTCCCTTGTTGGCTTTGTCGTTGATTTCGTGGTACATGAGGAAAAGCTGTTTGAAGACGTGCGACAGCAGCGTAGCGATAATCAAGAACAGAAATAGGCCGAAAAGACTGGTCCGTCCACCGTCACCTTGTAGGKTTCCGGGTCGACCTCGATGACGGGGGGTGGCGTCGTTGTGGATCATGTCTTTTTTGGATACTGTCCGGCAGCCCTTGACCGGCTCCACCCGCTTCTGCAGGCCGAGCCGCTCCGCGATGCCGCTGTCATGGGCCGCTTGGGAGACGAAGGTGATGCAGCTGCCGTATACCGCCCGGCCGTAAGCGGCGAACATCGGGCGGCCGAATACCGGCTGAGGCGTCGGAATCGAGGCGTTGGGATCGCCCATCTGGGCGAAGGCGATCATTCCGCCCTTCAGCACGAGATCGGGCTTCACTCCGAAGAACATCGGGCTCCAAAGCGCAAGATCGGCGAACTTTCCCGGTTCGATGGAGCCGACGAGATGGGAAACGCCATGGGTAATGGCCGGATTGATCGTGTATTTCGCCACATACCGCTTGATCCGGAAGTTGTCGCCATGCTCATCGTCCGGAGCCAGCGGCCCGCGCTGCTTCTTCATCTTGTCCGCCGTCTGCCAGGTGCGGATAATCACTTCCCCGACGCGTCCCATCGCCTGGGAATCGGAGCTCAGCATGCTGAATACCCCCATATCGTGCAGAATATCCTCGGCGGCGATCGTCTCGGGACGGATGCGCGAGTCGGCGAACGCCACATCCTCGGGGATGCGCGAATCCAGATGGTGGCAGACCATCAGCATATCCAGATGCTCCTCGATCGTGTTGACCGTGAATGGACGGGTCGGATTCGTGGAGCTGGGCAGCACGTTGAGCTCGCCCGCCGCGCGGATGATGTCGGGAGCATGCCCTCCTCCCGCGCCTTCGGTATGGTAGGTATGGATCGTCCTGCCGCCGATGGCGGCAAGCGTATCCTCCAGAAAGCCGGATTCGTTCAGCGTATCGGTATGGATCGCAACCTGCACATCGTATTGGTCGGCCGCCTTGAGGCAGGCGTCGATGGCGGCGGGAGTCGTGCCCCAGTCCTCATGCAGCTTGAGGCCGATCGCTCCCGCTTCGATCTGCTCGATCAGCGGACCCGTGAAGCTGGCGTTGCCCTTGCCGGTGAAGCCGAGATTCATCGGGAAAGCTTCGGCGGCCTCCAGCATGCGCCGCATATGCCAGGCGCCAGGCGTGCAGGTCGTGGCGTTGGTGCCCGTTGCCGGTCCCGTCCCGCCGCCGATCATCGTCGTGACCCCGGAGGAGAGCGCCGTCTCGATCTGCTGGGGACAAATGTAATGGATGTGGGCGTCGATGCCGCCCGCCGTGACGATCTTGCCTTCGGCGGCTATGACCTCCGTGCCCGCTCCGACCGTCATGCCCGGCGTGACGCCGTCCATGATATCCGGGTTGCCGGCCTTGCCGATTGCGACGATATGTCCGTCCCGAATGCCGATGTCGGCTTTGACGATGCCCCAATGGTCAATGATGACGGCATTCGTTATCAGCGTGTCCAGCACCCCCTCGCTGCGAAGCGCCCCGCTGGACTGGCCCATGCCGTCCCGGATGACCTTGCCGCCGCCGAACTTGCATTCGTCGCCGTACACCGTGTAATCCTTCTCGATGACAGCCCACAGCTCCGTATCGGCCAGCCTTACGGCATCTCCGGCGGTAGGGCCGAACATGTCCGCGTAGCTTTTGCGGTCCATCGATTTCATGCCTGCTCCCCCTCCCAAGCCTTGAGGCGGGCCCGCACCTCATCCGGCATGGCGCCGGCGACCGCCGGACCTCCGGTAATGCCGCTCAGCCCGAAGCCGAGCCGGCTTCCGCCGAGCTCGACGAGCTCGACCGGCTTCTCCTCGCCCGGCTCGAACCGCACGGCCGTGCCGGCAGGAATATTGAGCCTCATGCCGAAAGCCTGCTCGCGGTCGAAGCTCAGCCCGCGATTCACTTCGAAGAAATGGTAATGCGAGCCGACCTGGACCGGCCTGTCTCCTTGGTTGACGACAAACAGCTCTGCGGTCCGCCGGCCTTCGTTGAGCTTGATCTCTCCCGGCAATGTCCGGTATTCCCCTGGTATCACGGGCATTCCCCTTTCTTTCAAAAGCATGGCGCCTGCAGCAGCGGCAGCCGTCCTCGATCCGCCCTTCGGCTGCTGCCGGACGATCAGCCCGATATGGGCTGGTGCACCGTCACGAGCTTCGTCCCGTCAGGGAAGGTCGCTTCGACCTGAACCTCATGGATCATCTCCGGTATGCCTGCCATCACCTGGTCCCGGCGCAGGATCCGCGTGCCGTATTCCATCAGGCGCGCCACCGTAAGGCCGTCTCGGGCACCCTCCATGATCTCGGAAGTAATGAGCGCGATGCTCTCGGGATAATTGAGCTTGACCCCCCGGTCAAGCCGCCTGCGAGCCACGTCGGCGGCCATGGTAATGAGCAGCTTCTCTTTTTCCCGCTCGGTCAACTGCATCCCTTTCACCCCTTATGCCAGAATTAGTTCCATTATAGTCACGCCGGCGGCGGAAGTAAACATGTTATGTAAGGAAAGTTAACATCATTAAACCTTTCGCTCCATGCAAAAAAAAGAAGCTTGCGCCTTAAGCGAAGCTTCCCGATTTCATGCCGCTATGCTGTTCCCTTCGATCTATCGACACTCGCGAACGGCTGCATCCCTACCAGATCCGCAGCAGAATATCGACCAATCCCACGTTTTTGCCGCCGTCTCCGCCTACCAGCAGAACGGCCATCAAGATAACCGCGCATGCCATGACCATCATCCACAGATGCCTCAAGGACGTCCCCTCCTCAGCGTCGTTGTCTGCTCCTATTGTAGCCGAGCCGGGAGAGGCATACCGTAACGTAATCCTAAAAATTTCTTAAGAAATCCTAAAGAGCGTCTAATGCTGTCGTTTCGCGTCCCTTTTCCGCCTGCGGGACAGCGGCGCCGGCCAGCGGGAGCCTGACCTGGAAGCTCGTCATGAAGGGATCGCTTGCCGCGGATATGGTTCCTCCATGCTGCTCTACTATGCCTTTGGCGATCGCCAGACCGAGTCCGGTGCCGCCGCTGCCGTCGCCTCTCGCCTTGTCGACCCGGTAGAACCGGTCGAACAAGTGCGGCAGATCGATGGACGGAATCATTTCCCCGTAATTGACCACTTCGACCACGGCTTCGCCTCCGGATGCCGATGCGATCAGATCGACTCTGCCGCCATCCTTGCCGTATCGGATCGCGTTGGCGAGCAGATTCTCGAATACGCGCACCATTTTGTCGGAATCTCCCGTCACCATCAGCTTGTCGGCCGGCGCCCTCAGCTCCGTGTCCAGGCCCGCCTCCTCCAGCGGCACCCGGTACTGCAGCAGCAGCTGACGGAGCAGCTCCGTCAGATTGAAGGTCAGCTTGCGCTGCGGCGCGGTCTCATACCTCATCTTCGTGTAGTCGAACAGATCGTTGATCAGCACATGAAGCCGCTTGGACTTCTCGTAAGCGATGCTGACATAATGGCGCAGCTCCACTTCATCCCTGCACCGGTCCTGCTGGATCAGCCCGAGGTACCCGATGATGGAGGTGAGCGGCGTGCGCAGGTCATGGGAGACGTTCGTGATGAGCTCGCTCTTGGTCTGCTCCGCCCTGCGCTCCTCGTCCAGCGATAATTGCAGCTTGTGGACGAGATAGTTGATGTAGGAAGCGAGATCTCCCAGCTCGTTCTTCTGCCGGACGGGAACCTTGTAGCCGAAATGCCCGTCGGCGATATAGCGGACGCTGCGGCTGACGTCGCGGAAATACCGGAACTGCCGCTGCTGCAGCAGCAGCAGATAAACGAGGAACAGGATCAGAGCCAGTATGACGAGCGTAAAATCGCCAAGCTGGTCGATCATCAGATGGGCGAAGGAGCGCAGCGACGGGAACGTCACCGCCAGCCTCTCGGCGGCGATGACCACGAGCGCGGAGGTGATGACCGCCAGCGCCGCGCTTGCCGCCAGATGGACGAGCAGGCGGACCGTCATGTCCTTGACGATATTGTCATCCTTCAATTTTGTAGCCTACCCCCCATACGGTCACGATGAACTTGTCTCCGGTTTCCTGCTCGAGCTTGTCCCTCAGCTTGCTGATATGGACCATAACCGTATTGTTGGACTCGTAGAACTTCTCTTTCCATACTTGCTGGAAGATGTCCTCCGCGCTGAATACCCGCCCCGGATGCGAGGCGAGCAGATGAAGAATGGCGAACTCGGTGCTCGTCAGATGCATCTGCCTGCCGTCCGCGCGCAGGACGACGGCATGGGTGCTCTTGTCGATGCGCAGCGGCCCGAGGTCGACCGCCTCCTCCGCATCCGCGCCTCCGGCCTGCGAGGACTTCGGATATTGATAAGCCCGCCTGAGCAGCGATTTCACCCTTGCGACCAGCTCCAGCGGATTGAACGGCTTGACCATGTAGTCGTCCGCTCCCGTCATGAGTCCCATGATCTTGTCCATGTCCTCGGCCTTGGCGCTCAGCATGAGGATCGGAACGGGAACTTCGTGGTCCTTGCGGATTCTTCGGCATACCTCGAGGCCGCTCAGCTTCGGCATCATGATATCGAGAACGACCAGATGGTAGGACCCGTCCGCAAGCAGCGCGAGCGCTTCCTCGCCGTCATGGGCGGTTGCCGTCTGGTAGCCTTCATTGGATAGATAAATTTGGATCAATTCTGCAATTTCACGGTCGTCGTCGACGATCAACAGCTTTTTCACAACCGATACCACCCCTTACAGCCACTATACCGCAGAGCCGGGCGGCTTGAAAGGCATGGCGGCCAATCGTCAGACAGGTTTAAGCTTTCCTTTAGGTTTCCTTTAACATGCAGCAGAAAGACCCCGCTCCTGCGCCATGCAGGGACGGGGTTCTCCATACGGCCGCGGATGCGGGGAAGGAGATCAGCTCTTGTCGCTGGCCGCCTTATCCGTAATGTTGATCAGATTCTGGTCCGGGTTGTACCAGCAATAGGCGCCGAGCGACTCGGATACGAACCGCAGCGGCACCATCGTCGCCCCGCTCAGGTTGCGCGCCGGCACGTCCAGCTCGACCTTGTTGCCGTTGATGGAGGCCGCCGTCTTGTTGACGGTCAGCTCGATCGTCATCGTCCCTTTCGTCGCCTTGATGCTCTGGTCGAACTGGTTCCAGTCCACCTGAGCGCCCATCGCTTCGAACACGCCGCGGAGCGGGACGAGGGTTCTGCCTTTCTCGATGACCGGATCATGGTTCATGTCGTAGCTGATGCCATTAATTAAAATTTTCGGCAGATCCTTTGCCGCCTCGGCTTGAGCGGGAGCCAGCAGTCCTGCTCCGGCAACAAGAGCGGCCGCTGCGATTGCGGCGGCCGGCTTCAGCTTGCGGACGCCGGGGGATGCTGGACGGACGAAGAAACGGTGAATGGGACTCATGGATGGGTTTGCCTCCTTTGGCAATGGACGGAATGAAAGGCTCTGATTGATATTAAACCGCTTTCGGCCGGTAAAAACCGAGGCATGTTCTTCATTTTGCGGCCGCATCATCGAAGCGAAGCATCAATGCGGCAATCTGTAGTCAAGCCTTCCCTACTATGGTAGAATCATAGAACGATGTTATTCCTGGGAGGGACAGTCATGGCACCGAAGAAAATGCGTTCCGATATGATCAAGAAGGGCTTCGACCGCGCTCCGCACCGCAGCCTGCTGCGCGCCGCCGGCGTCAAGGAAGAAGATTTCGACAAGCCGTTCATCGCCGTCTGCAATTCCTACATCGATATTATTCCAGGCCACGTGCATCTCCAAGAGTTCGGCAAAGTCGTCAAGGAAGCGATCCGCGAAGCCGGCGGCGTGCCGTTCGAGTTCAACACGATCGGCGTCGACGACGGCATCGCAATGGGCCACATCGGCATGCGCTACTCGCTCGCCAGCCGCGAGATCATCGCCGACTCCGTCGAGACGGTCGTCAACGCGCACTGGTTCGACGGCATGGTATGCATCCCCAACTGCGACAAGATCACCCCCGGCATGATGATGGGCATGCTGCGCGTCAACATCCCGTCCATCATGGTGAGCGGCGGCCCGATGAAGGCCGGACGCACCAGCGATGGACGCGCGATTTCCCTGACGAGCGTATTCGAGGGAGTCGGCCAGTTCATGGCCGGCAAGATCGACGAGGTCGGCCTGACCGAGCTGGAGCAGTTCGGCTGTCCGACATGCGGCTCCTGTTCCGGCATGTTCACGGCCAACTCCATGAACTGCCTCGCCGAGGCGCTCGGAATCGCTCTTCCAGGCAACGGCTCCATTCTCGCCGTCTCGCCGGAGCGCAAGGATTTCGTCCGCGAATCCGCCCGCCAGCTCATGAAGCTGATCGAGCTCGATCTGCGTCCGCGCGATATCGTAACCGCCGAAGCCATCGACAACGCCTTCGCGCTGGATATGGCCATGGGGGGCTCCACCAACACCGTTCTGCACACGCTCGCCATCGCCCATGAAGCCGGCATCGACTACCCGATCGCCCGCATCAACGAGGTCGCCAACCGCGTGCCGCATCTGTCCAAGCTGGCCCCTGCCTCCGACCTCCACATGGAGGACGTGCATGACGCCGGCGGCGTAAGCGCCGTTCTGAACGAGCTGCTCAAGAAGGAAGGCGCGCTTCACACGGAATGCATCACCGTCACCGGCAAGACGATCCGCGAGAACGTCGAGAATACGGAAGTGAAGCGCCGCGACGTCGTCCGTCCGATCGACGACCCGCATTCCGAGCGCGGCGGCCTGGCCGTCCTCTTCGGCAACCTGGCGCCGGACGGCGCGATCATCAAGGTCGGCGCCGTAGACAAATCCGTCGGCGGCTACCACCGCGGACCGGCCATCTGCTTCGACTCCCAGGACGCGGTTCTGGAAGGGCTGAGCAAAGGTCTCGTCAAGGAAGGCCATGTCGTGGTCATCCGCTACGAAGGACCGAAGGGCGGTCCCGGCATGCCGGAAATGCTCGCCCCTACATCCCAGATCGTGGGCATGGGACTCGGAGCCAAGGTCGGCCTCATCACCGACGGCCGCTTCTCCGGCGCTTCGCGCGGCATCAGCATCGGCCATATCTCGCCTGAAGCAGCCGACGGCGGCCCGCTCGCCTTCGTCAACGACGGCGACATCATCGAGCTGGACATGAACAACCGGACGATCCAGCTGGAGATCAGCGACGAGGAAATGGCCAAGCGCCGCGCCGAATGGGCCGGCTTCGAGCCGAAGATCAAGCGCGGCTACCTCGCCCGCTACTCCCATCTGGTTACTTCCGCCAGCACCGGCGGCGTCATGAGAATCTAATTCAAGCCATAACCGAACAATCCCCCTGCGCTTGCCGCAGGGGGATTGTTTTTCGTTCCGTTTCCATGGTGCAGATCAAGCTTTCAAGCCTCCGGCCATGACCATCGTGCCGCGCGGCGCGGTGCCGAACGCATCCGGCTCCAGCGTGATCGCCACCTGATCGAAGGAATCCGGCTGGAAGGTGAACGTAATGGCGCCGGAGCCGTTCACCGGCTTGAACGTGCCCGCATTCACAGGCTTGTCGCCCTTGATGAGCCATACCTGGAAAGCCTGGCTGTCCTTAAGCGCCGGAAGCTTGCTGGCCTGCACGATCAAGTGCGTGCCCTTGGCATCCACGACGATGTAGGCCTGCCCTTTGGCGACCATATTCTTGACCGGCTTGAGCGAGATGATCTGGCTCACCGCCGCGTCGGCCGACGGCTTCATTACTTCCTGCAGCTCCGACTGGGCCTGCACCAGATTCTGCTTGGCCGCCTCAAGTTCGCCCGAAAGCAGCTCATTCCTTTTGCTGAGGCTGTCCATGCGCTGGGCGAGGGTGCCGCAGACAAGCAGCATGACCGCTGCCGCTCCGGCCAGAAGCGCCACCAGGCGCGGCCTGCGTCCGCCGGCTGCAGCGGTCCTTCTGCCGCTTCCGGCGTTCGAAGTCCAGGCCGCTGAGCCTGCGTCCGCGCTCCTCTTGCTTGCGGAACCAGTTTCAGTCCGCCGGCGCCCGGAAGCCTCCTCATCAGGACTATCGACCTCCGCCCTGGCTGCATCGACTTGCCTTCCCAAGCCCGGCTCCTGAGCGCCGCTTCGGCCGAGCACCGCTCCCAGCACTCGTTTCTTCATTCCCTCGGGAGGCTCGACCGGATCGACCGCCAGCGGCAGCAGATTCATCAGCTTCCGCAGCTCCTGCAGCTCCGCGCCGCATTCAGCGCACTGTTCCAGATGCTCTTTGAATGCAGCGCGCTCGGCGGCGTCAAGCGCTCCTGCCGCGTACAGCTCCACATTGTCGCATTCCGTGTTTTTGCCATGCGGCTGATATGGCTGGCTTGTCATGATCGAACCCCCTCTCTCCAGACTTCCCCGAGACTTTTGCGCAGCTGCCTAAGCGCAAGCCGGACCCGGCTTTTGACGGTGCCCAGCGGAATATGATGCAGCTCGGAAATTTCCTGCTGCGTGTATCCCCCGTAATAAACCCACTCCAGCACCCGCTTCTGCTCCTCGTTCAGCTCCGCCAGCGCTTCCTTCACATGCTCCGCCATGAGCCTGTCCATCGCGGCCTGCTCCGTCGTCTCCGGGTCCTTGACCCCCTGCCAGTCCTCCTCGGACCCCGACGCCGCCGGACGGCGGTCGCGCTTGCGGATCCAGTCGATGGAGAGGTTGCGGGCCAGCGTGAATATCCAGGTGCTCACTTTGCCGGTGCGCTGGTTCATGTCAAATGAATCGGCATGGTTCCATACTTTGAAAAAAAGTTCCTGCACGATCTCCTCCGCCGCCATGACGTCTCCGACGATGCGGTAGACAAAGGAGTATACGGGCCGCTCGTATCGATCATACAGCTGCTCGAGAGCATCGCTGTCCTTCGCCGCTATCCGTTGGAGGAGCTGCTCCTCCCAAGCCGTTTCGCTCATTGTTTCCTCTCCTTCCCGCTTCTCCCATCATAGAGCCTTTCCCGCCCGAAAGTCCAATGGATTAAGGACACAAAAAAAAGACTGCTTCACGGAGAGAGCTGCGCTCCGAAAAGCAGTCTTGCCGGCCCAATGAGCCGAGCTTCAGGAAGCGCTCGGGCTTCCGCTCGCGACCGGCTCGACCGAGGCTCCCGGCTCGGCGGCCGGAACAGCCGCGGAGCCCTTCGGCTGCCTGGCCGTTTGCGGGCTGTCCGGCATCGCGGGAAGAGGATGGCGTCCGGGCGGCATGCCGCAGTATATCCTCGCGCGACATCAGCAGCATGCGCGGTGTCATCGGCTTTTTGTCTCTTGCCTTGCCTTTGCGGCCGGCGGCTTTTTTCTTCGGCCTTGCCGTGAGAACCCGGAACAGAATACGAAGATAAATTCGGGATGCTTTGGCAAATAAATTCTCAGGAAGGTCGAATACCTGGAACCCGAGCCTGTCGGTTCCCCTATGGATCATGGTGACGCCATAAATAGCCTTGACGGAGCTCGTTTCAGGATCGTTCAGAACCTGCCTCGACAAGGCGGGAAGCGCCGTCTCCATCTCTCGGATCAAGTGGATGATGACGGCCATGGGGGAGGCCGAGCGTCCCGATACCCTGCGCAGCATGTCGTTGTCGAGATGAATCTCGGCGACGGAGTCGCCTTTGCGGATGACCGCGCCTTCCTTCAGCTCCACCTCGGGACCGTTGTACGTCGTCTTGCGGTAGTAGAAGACCGTCCTGTCTCCCGAGCCCCGAACGGCCTTCAGCCGGAATGCGAGGTGGAACAGCTTCTCGTACTGCAGCCATGTCCATGCCGCCGCCCGTCCGATCAGGCCCGGCCTCGCTTCCTTGGCCTTGTCCGTGATCGCCATCATCTCCTCGATTCCGACAAATCGGAAGCCTCGACGGCTTCCTTCCTCCAGGTAAACGGTCAGCGCCTCCAGCATTTGCGCCGGGGCTTCCGCATCCGCGCCTAGAGTGAGCCCGCAGTCGTGCAGCAGCACCACCTCGCCCGGCCTCAGCTTCTTGAGCAGCCGTTCCGTGAGCCGATCGGCATTATCGTGGGCTTTCCAGTCGCCGAAGATGCCGGACCAGAGCACGATTTTATACTGGCCTTTTTTGGAGAAATCGAACAGGTTCACAATTCCCCACGGCGGGCGGTAGTAGGCCGGCTTCAGCCCGGCTGCCGCTTCGATGATCTCCGCCGTCCGTTGTATCTGCTTTCTCACCGTAGCAGGCCTCATCAGCCAGTTGGTCTTGTGCACATAGTTGTGGATTCCGATCGTATGCCCTTCGTCCCGCATGCGCTGAAGAAGCTCCGGGTGTCTCTCCGCATGGGATCCGACGACAAAAAAAAGTCGCCTTGGCTCCGTGCCTGGCGAGCAAATCGAGAAGCTTGGGCGTATAAACGGGATCGGGCCCGTCATCGAACGTCAAGGCGATCTCCCGTTCCGTGAGGCCTTTTTTGAACACTCGGAATCCGAACATGCGGCTGACCAGCCCCGGGAGAAAAGCATACAGCGTCAAAAAGTAGAATCCCCAGACAAGCAAATTCTCCATGTTCTTTTCCCCACCATATTCTCTGTATTCTGTCGATTCCGGACACAAGCCCTCCGGAAGTCCATTGAAGTCAACATCCATTGTACCATAGTCCACGGGCAAAAAAAAGCCTATCATCTCTAAAACTATAGTACAATACAGACAGAAATATGCTCGTACACCGATATCTGGAGAAGGAGAACTAGACAGCATGCTGACCTTTTACCGCAAGTACTGGAGGACGGCTTTCGACATCGGCCTGATCGTCCTCACGGTTTACCTGATCATGCTATTATTCAGCTTTTTGTATTCCATCGCAGCCCCGATCTTCCTCTCGCTGCTCATCTTCGTCATCATCGAGCCATTGGCCAAAGCCTTGAACCGGATCGGCATCAAAAAGTCTCTGGCCTCGGCCGTTTCCATCCTGGTTTTCTCCGCGCTCGTTCTCGGCCTGTTCTTTGGAGCCGGCTATATCGTCGTCAAGGAAGCCACCGCGCTTGCGGACAAGCTTCCGGAGTACCAGAGCATGCTCGTCGCCAAGGTCAATGCCGGATCGGATTGGCTCAAGGAGCAGGTAGGCGCCCTGCCTCCGGGATCGGTCGACAAGCTGCAGGAATACGTCGACTCCCTTACCCTGTGGGGACAAAAAGTAGCCAAAGGCTTCCTCTTCAGCGCGGCGGGATACCTGTCCTCGGTCTCCGCCTTTATGTTTAACTTTATCGTCGGAATCATACTCGCTTATTTCCTCAGCATCGAGATCGGCGACTGGAAAAAAATCGCCCGGGACAAAACGCCCCGGACGTTCAAGAAAGCGTTCGAATTTCTGCGCCTCAACGTCTTCTCGGGCATTACGGCTTACTTGAAAGCGCAGATGAAGCTGATCTCCATCACCTTCCTCGTCGTATTCGTATCCCTCCTGCTGCTCGGAGTCGACAACGCGCTCACGATATCGGTGCTTGCCGCTGTGTTCGACATTCTGCCGCTCCTCGGAGTCGGAACGGTATTCATTCCCTGGATCATCTATCTGCTGGCTGTCGGGGATTTCAATCTGGCCATCTGGCTGACCGTCCTGTTCCTCGTCATCGTGCTTGCCCGGCAGATTCTGGAGCCGCTCATTACCGGAGATACGCTCGGCGTCTCCGCCTTCACGATGCTGGCGTTCATGGTCATCTCCCTGTCGCTGTTCGGCGTCGCCGGCGTCATCCTCTCGCCCGTGCTTCTCATTCTTGTCAAAGCGTTGTACGATCAGGGCTATCTGAGGCGATGGATCACTCCGCCCAAGGATGAATATGATCTGCCCGACTATGGAAGGCCCGATCCGCCTGCAGAGGCGTGAAACTATCGGGGAAGTCCCGACAATCGCCGGAAAAAAAGTTCGGCCTAAAGTTAAGCTCTTAGCTTGGCCTTAGCTTGGCCTTGCTCGGCCATTGAAATTCGGCTCGATATCAAGCGATTCCCGTCAAGGCAGCCGCTCCGCGCCGGAGGCTTCCCAGGCAGCCAGCGCATCCATGACGCTGCCGAACAGCCTCGCCGCCTGATTCGGACTGCCCTCCGGCCGGTTCTCGGCCAGCACCGCGACGGCATACCGGGGGCTGCGGACAGGGCCGTAGCCGGCGAACCATTGATGGTTGCCCTGTCCGGGCCGTCCTGTCTCCGCTGTCCCGGATTTGCCGGCCAGCTGCCAGGACCTGCGCTGCAGGGAACGTCCCGTCCCTCCGCTTACGACCGCCTCCATGCCTTTGCGCAGAGCTGCCGCCGTAGCCGGGGTTATGCGTCCGTACGGCGACTCCAGCTCATGGGCCGGCATCCGGGCCAGCAGCTGCCCGTCCGCATATCGGATTTCCCGGAGAAGCCTCGGCTCGAGGACCTGACCGCCATGCAGAAGAGTGACCATCAGATTGGCCGCCTGAAGCGGGGACGCCAGCACATCCTGCTGGCCGATTCCCGTCCGGGCAAGCTCGCCTCCCGACCGTTCGCCCGGCGTTCCCCCTTGGCGGAACACTTGGCCCGATTCTTCTTCCCATAGAAGCCGCAGCGGACCCTTGAGGGGCCCTGCGGCTTCTCCGTCCTCCAGGCTCCAGCCTACCCTCTTGCCAAGTCCGAGCCGGTCTGCGGTGATCCGGATCTGGGAGGGGGTCAGCCGCTCGGCGAGCCCGGCAAAAACGATATTGCAGGATTGCGCCAGTCCTTGCCGAAGCGTAACGAGTCCATGCCCCCCCTCTTTCCAGCAGGATAGTCCGTAACGGCCATATTGGCCGGGACAGAAAAACTTCTCTCCCTCGCTCGTCACGCCTGCCTCCAGCGCCGCCGCTTCCGTAACCAATTTAAAGATCGAGCCCGGCGTGAACGCTTTGACACCGTGATTTTCCGTCCCGGACAGGGAGCCGTCCAGCTTGAGCGGGTCAAAGGAAGGCATCGATACCATCGCAACGATGTCGGCATTGCGGACATCCAGCACGACGACAGCCCCTTTGGCGAGCCCTTCCAGACGGGCCATCCTTTCCAGCTCCCGCTGCAAGGGAAGGCTGATGGTGGTGACGGCTTGAAGCGGATAGAGAGGCGTAGACGGGCGCGTGAGCGTCATGTCCAGCCCCTTGAGCGGAGCCCCTCCTCCGTCCGTGAAATATCGGGCGTAGGACGGACCCGTTCCTCTCAGCACTTTATCCAGCGACAGCTCCAGACCCGCTCCACCCGTTACATCGGAAAGGGCCGCCTTGCCCTTTTGCAGCTGCTTGGCGTACAATTCCCGAATCCGATCCGGATTTTCGCTGACATAACCGATCGCCTGGATTCCGCTTTCCCCTTCCGGATACCGTGCCCGAAACGGCAGCACCGCCACCCCTTCGATCCGCAGGCCGGCCAGCTCCCGCTCCTGCGCAGCGCTTAGCCGGCGCGGAATTCCCGACCCGGCATCCTGCCAGAATTCAGGCGACTTCAGGGCGGACAGCTTCTTCGTCAGCTCCTCCCTCCCGATGCCCATGATCCGCGCGAGGACGGAGAGATCTCTGCCCGTTCCTCTGCTCGCCGATGAAGGCAAGGGGAACAGCGCAAGCGAGCGGTAGGAGAAGCCCGTCAGCGGCAGCCCCGAACGGTCGCGAAAGTCTCCCCTCCCGGAATCAAGCCGGAGGCTTTGGCTGTGCAGCTGCAGCGGGCCGGCGGGCCGGCGCTGCCCGCCAGCCGGACTGCCGGAAGCGTGTCGGGAAGGAAGGAGATCAATCCAGGCAAGGCGGGCCATGCATACAAGCATGACGAACGTAATCAAGCAAGCAGCGGTTCTCAAGCGGCGTACGGACATAGGATGGCCTCCGAATATCAAATCGATTGATTCTGTATTCCAGCATTCCCCATCGACCGTTCGGCTAACAGCAGGAAAACGAACAAAGCCAAAGCCCCTTTGCTCTCGGCAAAGGGGCTTCATGTTCTTTCTTGCTTCTGCTTCTGCTTCTGCTTCTGCTTCTTCTGCTTCTGCTTCTTTTTCTTTCTTGCTTCTTTTTCTTTCTTGCTTCTGCTTCTTGCTTGGCCGTGTTCCTATTCCGTCCGGAACCTCTCCAGAGATTTCTGCAGCGAACGCGACACTTCCTCCAGCTTGGAGGATAGATTCACAAGCCCTTCGCTTACGCCGAGCTGCTCGCTGCTCAGAGACGCGACCTCCTCCGACGTCGCCGAAGACTGCTCCGCCACGGCGCTTACGCTGCCCATCGCCTCGCTCAGCTGCGCCTGCGTCTCGTCCAGCGTCATGATCGCCTCCGTCACGCCGTCCAGGCTTCTCGCCAGATCCGCCATCCTCGTCTGCACGTCCAGGAAGATTCCGTTCGCTTCCCGCACCGATCCGATCTGCTCCTGGAAGATCGGCTGCGCCTCCGACAGCACCGACACCGTCTCGTCGATCTCGCGCTGGATCGTATCGGTAATGCCTTCCACCACGCTGATCGATTCCCGCGACTGCTCGGCCAGCTGCCGGATTTCCCCGGCTACGACCATGAACCCTTTGCCTGCCGCTCCCGCGCGCGCCGCCTCGATCGATGCGTTCAGCGACAGGATGTTCGTCTGCTTCGCCACGCTTCCAAGCACGTCCAGTATTTTGCGGATCGAGCGCGTGCTGTCCTTCAGCCGGTCGACCTTCTCCGCCATCCCGCGCACCATGCCCTCCGCCAGGCCGGTCTGGTCGATCAGCGCCGCCATATGGCCGGTTCCCTGCGCACCGGCTGCCTCCATCTCGCCGGCAGCCGCGATCATGCCGTCATTGGACAGCTTCACCCGGCGCATGCTCTCGTCCATGCCGGTCGTCAGGTCGCTGCCCTTCTCCGCCTCCATCGCCAGGCTGGTCGCCCCGCCCGCGATCTCCTCCGTCGCCGCCCGCGATTTCCCGCGCCGCTCCGGCCGTCCGGCGGGAAGACTGCCCGACCTCTCCCGCAGTCGACAGCACATGCTCCGCGCTTTCCCTCGCCTGCTGCACGAGGCCGGTGATCTGCTCCATCATCTCATTGAAGCTTGAAGACAGCTGTCCGATCTCGTCCTGCGAACGATGGTGAGAGCGTATCGTCAGATTGCCTTTTTTTCCTTCGTTCATCAGATTGCGGAGACGGCGCAGCGGTATTCCGACCATCCTCATGACGATGAACCCAAGCAGAATCGCCACCACAATCGCGCCGATGGAAACATATACGGTCAGATTGTAGATTTTCCGCGCGTCCTTCACCAGCTCCCCCACCGGTATCGTTCCCGCCGCCATCCATGGGTTGGACTTGAATCGGTTGTAGATCGCAAGCGACTTCGTTCCGCTCTCGTCTGTGACGAACATGCCTGAATCGCCGTCCTTGGCTTGGGTGCTGAAGG
>NZ_CBRA020000247.1:0-5189 GCF_000469945.2 Paenibacillus sp. P22
TATACCAAACCAAGCCTAATCGTGGAACTAGGTACCCATTTTGGGTGCTCGTTTTTTGCCCCCAGGCCAGCGCTTCGGCTCCTCCAGCGCGGCGCTTCATCAGGGCCGCGCCTGCGGCCGCAAAAAGGACTGCGGCGGCTAGCGGCACGGCCAGGCCGTAGCCGGCAGCCTGCACGGCTGCCGCTCCCATAGCCGCCCCTGCCGTCAAAGCGAGTCCGGAAACGGCAAGCCGGCGGAACTGCGCCCCTTCGGCCGAAGAAGCCAAAATTCCGTACAAGGACACAAATACGATAAGAGCCAAGCTTCCCCACTCCAGCAGCATGATGCCACCTCCTGTTCAATTCCTCTATAGCTTGGCGGCAAAGCCCGCGTCCGGGTACACATAGGGAACCGCGGAGGGCTTCGCCTCCTTCGCTTCCGTCACGACGATCTGGATGACCTGCTGGTCCTGGTATTCCGTGCGGGCTACCGTGCCGGTCACGCTGACCCAGCTGTTGTCCTTGAATTGGGACGCGGAGTCGTTGACGGCGATAATGCCGTAAGGCATCATATCCGCCGCGCAGTGGATCATCGCCATCCTCCCGACGATGAACTGGGAATCCGTCAATCCCTCCTGACGGTATACGAAGCCGGTCATGGTGATTGTTTTCCCCTCGAAGCGGTCCGGGAACATATTGAGCGCATTGAGCGACTCGATGAACCAGGTGTCGCCCATCGCGATTTCCGGCTTGGCGTACAGCCATTCCGCCAGCTTGGCGTAATCCTTGTTGTAGAGATCGGTATGGAAGCCGTCCGTCCCAGCCTCGATTTGCCCAGGCCCCTGAACGGCTCTGCCGCCCGATGCCGGAGCATGGGCCAGATTGATGCCTTTGGAATCGGCCAGCGATCCGGCAAGGGATGTATTCGGAAGCGCAAAGCCGAGCAGCAGCGGCAGCAGGAACAGGCTGTACAGCATCGCCTGCCGCACGCTTCCCGCAGGCGCGCCATGGCTGTGCCCTGCATGGTCATGGCTGTGGCCATGGCTGTGGCTGTGATGGCTGTGTTCATGACTGTGTTCATGCGGATCAGAATGCAATCCGCAAGCGCAGGCAAGATGCCGCGACCTTCCCGGAGCCGCGCACAGGTACAGCTGCAGCAGCCCTCCCGCCGCAAGCCCGTAAGCCGACAGCCTTGCGTAGATTCTCAGGGACGGGGATACGTATAACAGCATCTCGCCCGTCCAGTCCAGCCGCAGCAGGAACGCGCCGAATCCGAGCAGGATCAGGCCCTTTATCCACTGGTCAGCCTTCATTCCATCCCATTTAAACCTCATGGCAGCGTTCCTCCTTAGTGTAGCAGCGTCATATCCAGAACGATTGCGGCAGCGAAGACAAGAACGGCGGCGAACGCGCACAGTCCGAGCACGAAGCGGGTTCTGAAGACGGCAAGCATCATAAGCATGACCTTAAGGTTCATCATCGGGCCGAACACCATGAACGCGATCAGCGATCCGCCGGTGAAGGAGGCCGAGAACGACTGGGCGATAAAGGCATCCGACGTGGAGCAAAGAGAAAGCAGGAACCCGAGCGCCATCATGGATATGCTGCCGGCCGCGCTCCCTCCGCCCAGCGAGGCCAGGTCGGATTGTGCCACGAACGTCATGAGCAGAGCGACGAGAAACGAACCGAACACCACGTATCTGCCCATATCGAAAAACTCGCTGACGGCATGTCCTGCCGCTTCAAAGCCTCTGTTGCGGCTCTGAACCGGCGCCAGCACCCGGAAGGGCGACGGCGGAGCGGCAGCTTCGGGTTGACTTGCGGCATGGAGGCCGGCCGCCTTTGGTTGAATTGCGGAATGAAGTCTGGCCGCCTTCGGCAAGCTCGACGGCGGCGGGCTCGCGGCTTGGGACAAGCTTGCCGCGGGCTGCCGGGAAGCGCGCCCGCGGTTTTTGTCCGGAGGCTTGACGCCTGCCGCTGTTCCCGTCACGGAGGACGACGGTGCGTCCTCGCCGCGAAGAGCCTGCCCGATGACGAAGCGATGGACCGCAAGCCCTGCCGCGATGGCAACCGTGAAAGCGAGGCCCATGCGGATCCAGGCGATTTCCGGATGGCTTCGGAAGGCGGCGAGCGTCGACCAGAGGACGATCGGATTGAGAATCGGCCCGGCCAATATGAATGCGGTCGCGGCATGAAGCGGCATGCCTTTGCGGATCAGCCTGCGGATAGCGGGCACCATCCCGCATTCGCAGATCGGCACGATGATGCCGAGCAGGCTTGCCGCAAGCACGGCGAGCAGCGGGTTTTTCGGGATCGCCCTCCGGATGATCCGGTCGGGAACGAACACCTGCAGCAGGGCAGAGACGACGACGCCGATCAGGATGAAGGGAAGCGCCTCGATGAGAAGGCTGAGGAACATCGTCTTGAACAGCTGGAGCTTGCCGTCCGTCCCGCTGCCGCCCTCCTCTCCGGCAAAAAGGTAAAGCAGCGTTACAGCCCCGAGCAGAAACAGCGCCAGTAGCGATGCATTGGACTTGGGCTTGGCAGCTTCATTGGCTGCGGCAGAAGGCTGCATGGCGTTTCCTCCTTAGGGGCTTATAGGGACAATACGCGCTCGGCAAGCCAGATGCCTCCGAACAGCAAAGCAGCGGCAGAACCCGCCAGCATGACCTTGCGGTCATGCCTGGAGCGGCGAAGCAGCAGCAGGAGCGGCAGCAGAACGGCGACGATCGCCAGCTGCACGGCCTCGATGCCGAGATTGAAGCTGATGAGGTTGACCGCGAGCTGGTTGGACGGAATATTCATTTCCTTGAGAATATCGGCAAAGCCCATCCCGTGCACAAGCCCGAAGAAGAACGTCAAGACCCATCTGCGGCTGACTTTTTTGCGGATTATATTTTCGACCGCTACGTAGCAGATGCTGAGAGCGATCAGCGGTTCCACGATCCACACGGGCACGTCGATCCAGCCGAGCACCGTCAGCGTCAGCGTCAGGCTGTGGGCCACGGTGAAAGCGGTGATCGTAGCCGCGTACTGCTTGAACGACTGCCTGGCGATGAGCAGCGAGAACAGGAACAGCAGATGGTCGTAGCCGCCAAGGATATGATGGACGCCAAGGCTGAAGAAGGATTTCCAGCCGGAGAAAGGCGAGGCTCCGCCGTCAGAGGCCTTGTCCGCTGTTCCTTGGGGCTCCGTACCGGCTTGGCCGCTGTCCGTCTGCGGAACCGATCCGTCGTCTGCGGGCGGATGGTCGGGAAGAGAGGCATAATCCGCTTCCGTCAGAAGGAGCGTCCACAGGCGGTCGCCCCCAGACAGCGCGGAGGTGCTCGTCTGCTTGCCGTACTTGATCGTAACCAGGTTCACGTAGTTGGACTTGGTGTCGTTCAGATACAGCTGATCGTCGAGCGAAGCCGGCTGTCCCGAGACCGGAGCCGGGTAGGAGGCGCGGTAGACCGCTTGGGTTCCGCTTCCCTTCCTGTCCAGGGTTAAGACGGCGGGAGCTGCCGGCTTTTGAGCTTCTCCGGCTATTTTCAATGTGATTTTGCTCTCAAGCACTTCCCCGAGCCGAGACTTGACGCTCTCGAATTCGGCCTCGTCCAGCATGCCGTTCTTGTCCTCGTCCCCTCCCGCCAATTCCATGACGGACAGCTCGTCGATGGCGTAGGTGAGAGCAGTCTCCGACTTGCTCAGCTCCAGGGTCGTGTAGCTGGCGCTGTACGCATGGGCGGATACGCCGCCGACCGATGCCAGGCTGACCAGCAGCAAGGCGATAAGGACAAATGGAAGGCGGCGGCGCCTAATGGCTCTTTTCAATGTGGATTCAACTCCCGGAGTCATGGTGTGAATGAAAGAAATGCGATGCTCTTCAGGGAAGAGCATCGCAGATCAAAGGCAGCTGCTACTTCAGCATCAGGTTGTAAAGAAGCTGCGCGGCTTCCGCACGCGTCGAGATTCCCTTCGGCACGAATTGTCCCGAGGATCTTCCCTGGATCAGGCCGAGCGATGCGGCCTGCTTCACCGGGATGACCGCCCATGGAGCCACCTTAGCCAGGTCGGTGAATTCCGCGCCAGCTTGCGGGGACGGAGCCGCAGCCGCTCCATGAAGGATCTCATACGCTTTGATCAGCATCGAGACCATCTCCTCCCGGGTAATCAGGCCGTTCGGATCGAAGACAGCCGCGCTGCGTCCCGAAATGATGCCTGCGGCATAGGCTTTTCCAACCGCATCGGCATACCAGGCGGAGGACGAAACATCCTTGAACGCCGTCTCCTTCGTTGCTTCGAGCTTAAGGGCGTTCACGAGCAGCGAAGCGAACTCCGCACGCGTGATGGAACGTTTCGGCTCGAAGGCCGAGCTGCTCGTTCCTTTGACGATTCCCTTGGCCGCAAGCTCGGCAATCAGGTCATGCGCCCAATAGGACGGCGCCACGTCGGCGAACGACTTCTTCACTTCAAGCACCGCATATTTGCTGAAATGCTTGATTTGAGCGGTGATTTCCCCGTTCTCCGTCTTGCCGCCGATGTACTCCAGCCTGCCGTCGTCCGCTACATAGTAGATGCCGTACAGCTTGCTTCCATCGGTGGCGGGAAGCTTGAAGCGCAGCGTGACCGGCACGTTGAAGCTCGACAATACGGCCGCTTCGCCGTTCGCTGTCCAAGCCGAGAGCGTGAATTCATACATATCGCTGAGTGCCTTGACGTCGGCAGCGGAGTTAACCCCGGCTTTTGCCGCAAGGGCTGCCGCTTCCGAGCCGCTCAGCTTGTTCATTTTCAAGGAAAGGTAGGCCGTCTGGCTGTCCGATGCCTTGATCTTGCTCTCCAGCTGCTTGAGCAGCTCGGCCGGAATCACGAGCTCGAATGCATGTCCGGCTCCTTCAATCGTAAGGCCCTCTGCCTTCAGCTTGGAGGATGAATCCGCCGGAAGCCTGATTTCGGTTGTGTCCGAAGCGACCTGTACGGCAGCCGTGCCGGATGCCAGCTGTTCCGGCTTGACAACGATGATTCCGCTAGGGCTGGCGGTAGGCGCAGGCGTCGCTGTTGGTGCCGTTGTCGGCGTCGCTGTTGGTTTTGGCGTCGGCGTCGCTGACGGTGTTGGCGTCTCTTCCGGCGCCGGCGTTGGTTTTGCCGTCGGTGTCGGCGTCTGCGTTGCCGGCGGCTCCGTCGTCGGCGGCTCCGTCGTTGGCGGCTCCGTCGTCGGCGGCTCCGTCGTCG